>QKJH01000171.1 GCA_003250865.1 Alphaproteobacteria bacterium
ATAATGGACAATGTGTTGGACTGGATATTTTCATAGGAAAGTTTTACCAGTTTCTTGGAACCGGTTGACCCGGAAGTTGCCAACAAAATTGCCAGATCAGGGTGAATATCGATTGGTTCACTATGAATAGTGTCTATCTCAACGTCATCATTGACAAATTTTATGAATACATGCGGCCTGTATTGTTCAATCAAAGTTTGATTGTCGGTAACCTTGCAAGGATCAACCAAATGAACAGCATGCCCGGCTCTTAAACACCCAATATACGCTGCAATTGATTCAACGGTGTTGCGCCCCTCGATAAAAATAAGTTTTTTAGGAACGCCGAAAGCATTACCTATAGCGTCTGCTTTTTCCAGCATCGTCGCATAGGTTATAGGTTGTGCATCAGGCCTATATAAACACACCCGCTCACTATATTGAGAAAGATGATTAGAAAAAAATATCTTCTTAAAATCGTTCATGAATATATGTCTTTCAGGAATACGGGGGAAGGTTTTCCCGCATAATTAACGTTGCATCGTTGTTCAAATAGACAGACTTTTGGAAGCCAAGTCAATATGGCTGATGTCAATTAATATATTATAGAAAACTATAAAACATTGAATGAAAATGGGGAAAAATGGTGAGCGTAACAGGATTTGAACCTGTGACCCCTTCCATGTCAAGGAAGTGCGCTACCGCTGCGCCATACGCTCACTTTGAAATGCGGAATCATTGAATAGACAATTTTGTCGAATTATTCAAGCTTTTCTTTTTTATTTAAAGAATCAATCAGAGCCTGAACTTTGCCGCCGTTGCGCTGGATAACCGACGCAAACTCGGTCCGTTGGGTAATCGACATGCTTACCCCTTCGACCGACAAGTCGATAATCTTGTTTTTGCCGTTCACCGAGCGTACACGCCAAACCAAATCAACGGGGTTCTTTTTGCTGGCATCCGGGTAAATCAGCATATTCACGCCAACATCCTTTTCGGAAAGTTTTTGGGCACCCGTTACCTCGAACCCCTCGCCATTATAGTCTTTAAGGCGTTTGGTATAAGAGCGGACAATCAAATCCTCGAGCGCGTTTTTAAAAGCCGTTTTTTCCTGATCACTTGCAATACGCCAGTTTCTTCCCAGTGTAAAGCGGGCAATGGTTTCCATGTCAAAGGCCTGTTTGAGCAAAACGCGGAAGCTATCCTGAGCCTCCTCGGTAGAGACATCTTCTTTACCGGCGACTTCGGAAATTGCCTGATTGGCTACGCTTTCAATAAAAGAGCGGGCACCATCAACCGTTACACCGGCTGCGCCGGCTGGAGCTGCCATTGCCATCACAAAAACCATCAAAATACCGGCTATCATGGCCGAATACAGCTTCTTAAAACGCATAATCATCTCTTTCTTTGCTAGTTTTATTCTTCAAAATCGGCATAAGCATCATAGCCGGAGGTATCCACGGCACCATCATTGACCAAACGGCGGCGGAACTGGATATAGGCGCTGCGCATCGTAACATACGGATCAACAGAACTGTTGACCATGTCTTGATAGGAGTCAATATTTTCATCGGCCCAATCCAAACCGCGTAAACCGGTGCGGTAATAAATCAAATGCTCTTCATCCGTATTGCGAGCCCACGCGCTAAATGGGTCAAGCACACAACAATCTAATACTTCGCCACTCACGTCACGAATAGTGGACGGTCCAAGTAACGGCAGAACCAGATAAAACCCTTCGCCTGCACCCCATTTGGCAAATGTCTGCCCCATGTCTTCGGGCAACGGGGCATCCAGACCATGAAACGATGCTACATCAATCAAACCACCCAGACCGGCCGTCGAGTTGACAAAGAAACGACGGAAAACAATGTCGGCATTTTCAACATCGCCTTGTAACAGTTCGCTAACAATAATAACCGGCGCTTTCAAGTTCCAAACAAAATTATGAACCCCCTGACGCAGGAATTCCGGTACAATAAAGCGGTATACATCAATAATTGGCGAAATCAGATAATCAATTACAAAATTGTTGAACGAGAAGACGGCGCGGTTAAACGGTTCCAGCGGGTCGGCTACAATTTCAGTGTTATTGTAATGCATATTGGTTTTGTAATCAGCATCATCGCCCGTGTCACCTTTAACGTCCGAAGCATAGGTAACGGCCGCTTTATCGGCAGCGTAAAGGTTGGATGGAACAGCAGTAAGAGCCAGCGATAATATTAAGCCGAAAAGAGCAAACAAGACCACCTTTTGCATTAACGGTAAACCTTTCATGATATATCAAGGTTGAAGGACTGCTTTATAATAACTTTTTTTAGTCCGATTTCAACGAGAAAGACCAAAAATTGTGATTAATTAACAACGCCTGTATTATTTAAGCAACAAGTTAAGCAAAATTTCTTAATGGTTGGATAATTTCGGTTAAAAAATTCCCTTGTTCTAAATATTATTTTAATGACTTCCCATCAATAGTGTAATGTGTGTATTCTATAGCTTCTGGCCTATTGATGTCCTGATGCTAGTCCGAAAGGCAATAACGCGTGAGAAATACTGAGAAAACAGACAATGCCAAAAAAATTGCCGTGCGGGCACTTGACCGCATCGACAAAGAACAGCTGATTCCAAGTCCGGCTGTTTATGCGCTTTGGTACGAGTATTTCAGCGGTATCCATCCCGAGATTAATCGGGAGATTGACGCGTTGGCCAAACAAGGACGGCCGATTACCGTTTCAATCTGTGAAGATTTGTACGAAAAATATCTGGGCATAAAGCGTGAGAAAGAGCTTGTGCAAGAAGCCAGTGAAAAAGTCGAAGCACAACTAAGCGATTTAACCACCTTGTTGGAAGAAGCGGGTATCGCCCACACAGCCTATAGCAAAAATTTGACGGATACATCGTCACAACTGGACGAAGATAAAGGTATTTCGGAGTTGAAGGCGCTGGTTTCATCTTTGGTTCAAGATACCAAACGCATGATAAATGAAAACCAGCGCATGGAAGCACAGCTGACCAGATCCACATTGGAAATGCAGACCATGAAGGAAAACATGGAAGATTTACAGCGTGAAGTTCTAACAGATACCTTGACCAACTTGCCAAACCGCAAATGCTTTGAAAATGAGCTGAAGATTGTCACAGAAAATGCTCTACAGAACGAAACACCTTTCTGTGTTTTGATGGTGGATATTGACCATTTCAAATCTTTCAATGATACGTTCGGCCACCAAATCGGTGACCAAGTACTCAAGCTGGTAGCGCGTTCGCTGCATGATGGTGTTAAAGGACAGGATTTGGCTGCACGCTATGGCGGAGAAGAATTTATTATCATTCTGCCCGATACGGACTTACAAGGAGCCCAAGCTGTTGGCGAGTCACTGCGCAAACGTATTGCTGCCAAAGACATTATCAATCAGGCACGCGGTGAAAAACTGGGACGGTTGACCATATCACTTGGTGCAGCGGAGTTTCATCCCGGTGAATCCATGGCCAATCTTGTCGACCGCAGTGACCGAGCCTTATACAAAGCCAAACACGCCGGACGTAACTGTGTTGTTGCCCTGACCTTTGAAGAGGACGACCGCGACAGCATACGTCAGACCGAAGACATCATTATCGACAGTGAATAATTATACCTTTTTCAGCAAAACTTTGTCTTGTTATCGTGGGCAAGCTCGTTTAATTTTGTGACAGTACAAAACATAAACGACGAAAGCGCAGAATGACGGATAATACCGACCTTTATCCTTACCTGAAAACATTGAACGAAAGCCAACGGCAAGCGGTTTTAAAAACCGATGGTGCCGTATTGGTTCTGGCCGGTGCCGGAACAGGAAAGACCCGTGCCTTGACCACAAGGTTAGGGCATATCCTGAATACCCGTACAGCATTACCCGGGCAGATACTGGCCGTCACCTTTACCAATAAAGCAGCACAGGAAATGAAAGAGCGAGTCTCTTCGATGTTGGGCGGCATGGATGTCGGCCACTGGTGGATTGGCACATTTCACTCGCTGTGCGCCAAAATTTTGCGCTCCCATGCCCCGCTGGTCGGACTAACCTCAAACTTCACAATTATCGATACGGATGATCAAATCCGCCTGATGAAGCAAATCATGCAAAGCCACGGCATGGATACCAAACAACACTCGCCCAATGCCGTCATGGGAATGGTTGAACGCTGGAAAGACAAGGCGCAAAACCCGGCCGATGTCAAACACGAACATTCCGGCGATTTGGCCGGCGGACGTGTTGCCTTTTTATACGGTGAATATCAAGAGCGGCTGCGTTCACTCAACGCCTGCGATTTCGGTGATTTAATTTTGCATGTCATCACAATTTTCAAGGATACGGCCAACGGTGTTTTAGACCAATACCATCACCGCTTTACCCATATTCTGGTTGACGAATATCAAGATACCAACGTGGCGCAATATCTGTGGCTGCGCCTGCTTGCCCAAAAGAAGGGCAATATCTGTTGCGTGGGCGATGACGACCAATCCATCTATGGCTGGCGCGGTGCCGAGGTTGGCAATATCCTGCGCTTTGAAAAAGATTTCAAGAACGCCGAAATTATCCGGTTGGAACAGAATTACCGTTCCACTCCGAACATTCTGGAAGCGGCTAACGGCGTGATTGCCAATAATGCTTCGCGCCTTGGCAAAAACCTGTGGACAGACAAGGACAAAGGCGAAAAGGTTCAATTGAACGGTGTCTGGGACGGCGCACAAGAAGCGCGCATGGTTACCGACCAAATCGAACGATTGAAACGCAACAGCATTCCCTATAACGAAATGGCAGTTTTGGTACGTGCCTCGTTTCAAATGCGCGAGTTCGAAGAGCGGCTGAACTATTGCGGCCTGCCGTACCGTGTTATCGGCGGTGCACGGTTTTACGAGCGTATGGAAATCCGCGATGCCATCGCTTATTTGCGCACTGTGTTCAGCGACACGGACGATTTGGCATTCGAGCGCATCATCAATACGCCTAAACGCAGCATCGGTGATAAAACCGTTCGTGATATTGCTACATTCGGTCGCACCAATAACCTGTCTCTATTCCAAGCTTCAAAACAGATGGTTGGCGATGGTTCTCTGCGCCCTGCGGTGCGAACAGCCTTGGGTGATTTGCTGGCGCAGTTTGACCGCTGGAAAGATTTGCGTGATGACATCAACCATGTTGATTTGGCCGATACAGTCTTGAATGAATCCGGTTACATTACCATGTGGCAAAACGACAAATCAGTCGAGGCCAAAGGACGGCTGGAAAACCTGAAAGAACTGTTGACCGCTATGGGCGAGTTTGAATCGCTGGATGAATTTTTGGAACATATTGCGCTGGTCATGGAAAATCAGGAAAAAAATGACGGCGACCGCATTACTTTGATGACCATGCACGGTGCCAAGGGACTGGAGTTTCATGCCGTCTTTCTGCCCGGTTGGGAAGAAGGACTGTTTCCATCCCAACGTTCCATGGATGAAAAAGGCATGGAAGGATTGGAAGAGGAGCGTCGTCTAGCCTATGTTGCCATTACCCGCGCCCGTAAATTCTGTCATATCTCACACGCGGCCAACCGCCGCATGTACGGCAGTTGGGTTTCTTCTATCCCGTCACGCTTTATCGGCGAGCTGCCCGAAGGCCCGATTGAGATTGGTGTTGATGGTCAGTTGTCTGCCGGCTATACCCACCACAACCAGCACAACGATAACACCTCGTCATCGTTTGGAGCACGCTTTAAACAACGCAGTTCCTTTAACGGCAATGGCCGTGAAGAAGCTGTCCATTTTGTGCAGGCCAGCCCCAGTGTAAACACCTTCACCTCCGAAGGTGGCTATAAAAAAGGCGAGCGTGTTTTTCATGAAAAATTCGGCTCCGGTTTGGTGATTTCGGTTGAAAACGACCGATTGGAAATCTCATTCGATAAGGCCGGCCGCAAAAAAATTCTCGACCGTTTTGTCAAACCCCTTGGAAAGGCACAGGTACAATGACATTCTCTAACACCCCAATATGGCAGGTACGTTTTGAACTTCCCGACAGCGCTCTTCCCCTTTTCTCTGAAACCCTCGAAGAAGAATTTGACAGCTTTTCCTCGCGCCGGAATAACACAAGCTGTCCCTGGATTATCGAATGTATCACGCAGCAGAAACCCGATAGAGACTCCTTGAAGCACCGCATTGCCATACTCTGTGAAACCTGCGGCATTGCACTTCCTGATATAATAATTGAACAGGTTCCCGACATCGACTGGCTGGAACATGTCTATCAGCAATTCAAACCGTTTGAAGTCGGCCGGTTTTTTATTCATGGCTCACACTATCGTGATGCCGTTCCTCCCAGTAAAATTCCACTGGTCATTGATGCCGCCACAGCGTTTGGCACAGGAGAACACCCTACGACAAAGGGGTGTCTGATGGCCATTGACTCACTGGTCGACACATACCGTCCCAGCAATTGTCTGGATATGGGTTGCGGTTCGGGAATTCTGAGTATTGCCATGGCACATTGTTTTCAAAAGCCCGTTCTGGCCGTTGATAACGACCCCGAATCCGTGCGCGTTACCAAAGAGCGGATTGATATGAACCATGTCATCACCCATGTTACCGCTGCGTGTGGTGACGGATTTAACACGCCAGAAGTTGAGCATAGCAAACCCTTTGATTTGGTTGCTGCCAATATTCTTGCCGAACCATTGATTGAAATGGCACCCGCACTAAACGATATCCTGTCCGATGGTGGATTGGTTATTTTGTCGGGATTGCTGGCCGAACAAGAAGAAAAAGTGTGCGGTGCCTATACAGCCCTAGGATTTAAAAAAATTCGGGACTTTCCGATTGACGGCTGGCAGGCTATAATCATGAAAAAGGGATAGGTTTTTTCTATGAAACTGCTCGCTACACTAACAAATAATGATTTTGGTTTGGACACCAAGCCTATATCGACAGCCCCAAAGGAACGGCAAGCAGCGCGGGCTGTCATCATCAATGCAAAAAATGAAGTATCTTTACTTTATACTGCAAAACATGAGCATCACAAATTGCCCGGCGGAGGCATTGAAAAAAATGAAACTTGGCAAAAAGCATTGCACAGAGAAGCCATGGAAGAAGCGGGTTGCACTATAGAAATTATTAGACCTATCGGAAAAATTGTTGAAGAGAAAGATGATGAACGGCAAGTTTCCATTTGCGTTCTGGCTAAACTGGAAAAGGATTTAGAAACACCAGACTTAACACAAAAAGAAGTGGCAGAAGGATATCAACCCGCCAAATGGTTTAGCTTTGATAATGCTCTTGAGTTAATGAATAAAGATAAGCCTAAAACCTATATGGGAAACTTCATGCACAAAAGAGATTTAATTTTTCTGACACATGCAAAACATATTCTGGGTAATTTGTCATGACTAGCGCCATTGTCGAAAACCTACGTCAACATATAGCCGATTACCAATTGGATGGCTATATCGTGCCGCGTGCGGATGAGTGGCAAGGCGAGTATGTTGCACCCTATGCCGAGCGCCTGAGCACATTGACAGGGTTTAGCGGCTCCTACGGGTTTGCCGTTATCGCCGCCGATTCCGCTGCTTTATTTGTTGATAGCCGCTATACCGTACAAGCCAAAGGGCAGGTTGACGGTGCAATCTTCGACATTTTGCAAATCCCGGACAACCGTATTTCCACATGGCTTGGCCGCGCCTTACCCAAAGGCGGCAAAGTCGGATTTGACCCTTGGCTATTCACGGTAGAGTGGATAGAAAGTATGGGAAAACTGCTTTCCGCATTTAATATTACACTTGTCCCTGTCGAAGAAAATTTGGTTGATCGTGCCGCTGAATCTATTGCAAAACGCGACTTTTCACCGGTTATGGTACACCCCTCTCAATTTTCAGGGCGCGATACTGCCGATAAAATTGCCGATGTTAAGACGGCTTTGCAGACAAAAAACCGTGATTACTTTCTTATCAATGATCCCGCATCCGTATCATGGCTTTTGAATATTCGAGCGCAGGATGTGGCACATACTCCCTATGTTCTATCGCGCGCACTTGTTTCCCGTGATGGCGGCGTAATGTTGTTTGTTCACCCGTCCCGCGTGGACGATGCCATTCAGAAGTTTTGGGGGAATGCTGTTTCCGTTATTCATCCCGACGAGATGGCCGACACACTCCACCGTATCGGCGGGCAAGGCAGCGTTGTCTTTGGCATTGACAAATGCAGTTGTCCGTTTGCTATGGGTCAAATGCTGCATGATGCGCATATTACCCCTGTCTTTGATACCGACCCTTGTGAAAAACTCAAAGCGTGTAAGAACCCGATTGAAATAGCCGGTATGCGCCAAGCTCATGTCAATGATGCCGTGGCACTGATACGGTTTTTCTGTTGGCTGGAAACACAAGGATTAAAAGACAAGCCCAATGAATATGATGTAGGTGCAAAACTGCATGAATTTCGTGCCGATAACCCCGATTGTACGGACGACAGCTTTGATGCCATTGTCGGATTTGCCGAAAACGGTGCTATTGTGCATTACCGTGCCGAGCCCGATACGGCCAAAACCGTGTCCGGTGATGGGCTGCTGTTGATTGATTCCGGTGGACAATACCCGTACGGTACGACCGACATCACCCGCACCATTGCCATCGGCACCCCCACCAAAGAAATGAAAGCCCGTTATACCGATGTAGTCAAAGGGCATATTGCACTGGCCACGGCACGTTTTCCGGCCGATACGTGCGGCAAACAGCTGGATGCGCTGGCACGACAGTTTTTGTGGCAAAACGGGTGTGATTACGGCCATGGCACAGGACACGGTGTCGGCGCTTACCTGTCGGTACATGAGGGCCCGCAATCCATTTCACCGCGCGGCAAAGATACGCCGCTGGAGCCCGGAATGGTGTTATCGAATGAGCCGGGTTATTACAAGGAAAATTCTTTTGGCATCCGCTTTGAAAATCTAATGGTGGTAGCCGATGATACCCAAAAAACGGATGAGCGCCCCATGCTGAGCTTTCATACGCTAAGCCTATTTCCTCTTGATTTGTCACTAATCGACACCGCGCGCCTGACCTCTGATGAAATAGCCTGGATTGATTCCTACCATACCACCATCCGAGAGACATTATTACCTCTTCTTGATAAGCATCACGCAAAATGGTTGAAAAATAAAACAGCCCGTCTAAAAAAAACGGGCTGGCTATAGGCTATTTCGGCTGCATGCCGTTATTGTTAAGACTTGGCCTACATATCATCTTCTGTTCAATGGTCTTTATAATATCAGGAACTTCACTGATATTGTCGGCATGATATAAATTCGCATGCGATGAATGGTCATCCTGTGTATTTTCGCCATTCCAATGGTGACGCGGTATATAAATACCATTGCCGCCGCATTCTAGAACCGGATGAATATCGGTTTTAAGGGTATTGCCCACCATGACAAATTCGGACGGATTAATTTTGTACTTATCAAAAACCTGATCCTTATATTCCGCTGCATCTTTCGTATTCATTATCTGAAAATCATGAACGAACGGACGCAACCCCGACTTTGTGATGGAAATAATCTGTTCCTGAAGCTGGCCTTTGGTGATAATCATTAAATGATAATCTTGCTGCAACGCCTGTAGTGTTTCCGTCACATTGTCATAGTTTTCAATCGGGCGGGTTGTCAGAGTTGTCTTCAACTCCTTATATGATTCCATATCACCAGCGGACAGTTGCCCATCACGCAGTTCCATTAGCGTTTCAAGATAGGCCTTACACACCGGTGTTGTTCCCAACCCAAAATAGGATGAATCACCCAGCAGCTTTTGAACATAGTGATTGTACCCTTCCTCGCCAATTTGGCCTATTACAATGTCATGTCCGGCATCATAATAGAGTTGCGTCGGCCATAATGTATCATCGGCGTCAAAGCCAATTACTTTTATAGGCATAGGAAGTCTTTCTATTGAATATCAAACCCCGGTATTTGCCCCGGGTGACGGTTACCGTATCGGGCTTGGATATCGGCTTTGTTATCTGTGTAGTCTTTTTGTTTTCTTATTTTTTCCTGTTTGATAATATCCGGAGCTTTTTGCCCATCAATAGAAAGTTTATCTGTTACCGCCATGACGTCATTCTGACCGTAAGAAAACTTGTCTTTTTGTACCTGCCAAACCATCTCGTTTTGTAACATGACCAGAGCTTGAAGGTGAACGGGCTTGATATAAAATTCTTCTTGGTTCTCTTCCATTTGGAAATCCAAGGACTGTTTTATTTCCTGAAAACATTCTTTGGCTGTCATCAATTCGGATTCATCATAAAAATCATCCTTTGCCATCAAGTTTTCAACAGCAGCCTGAACGTAATCCTTACGTTCCTCTTCGATAAACAAGGCAGCCGTTCCGCTTAAGGCAACTCCCCACTCGTCTTGTGAGATTGTTACAAGGTTTTTTTCATCATCGAATAAATGATTAATGGTCAGGTTTAGTATTTTGCCACGACGGCCTTTACACTGGAAATTGTCTCTTTCTTCTACCACGATACACACCTCTTAGTATTATGAAAAACTCTTCCTTGTCCTTTATACCGTACTTTTACCATATACGCAAGAAAAAACCCGCGCAAGACATATCTTGCGCAGGTTTTATTTGTCTGTGTTTACAATCTTTTGCCGGTTTTAATAACCGTCGCGCTCTTTGCGTTTACGCTCGAGCTTGCGAAGGCGACGAACTGCTTCGTCTTTTTTACGGGCACGGATTTCAGAAGGTTTTTCAAAATGCTTGCGACGTTTGATTTCCTTGAAAATCCCTTCGCGCTGCATTTTCTTCTTCAGTGCACGCAGACCTTGCTCAAGATCGTTATTGCGAATCGTTACCTGAACGATGGCAATCACATCCTTTCTAGTCTAGAAATTACCATTATGCATGACCATCACGCATAACATGTGCGCGTTTTGTAGCAGAAAACCTTTAAAAAAGAAAGTTTTTTCTTTATTCGGGGACAAAGAGGGACATTTTTTCGCGGATTTCTTCGGCTGAGAATAACCGCCCTCCCCAGATTGCTTGAACCTGATTAATCTTGCGGGCATATTGGCTAACCACATAATCCTGAACATCCGGCGACTCATTGGGATTAACCACATGCTGATGAGCACGAACCGTATCAATAATCAGACTTTTCACACGCTGCAGAATAAAATGCCGCTCAATGTCCTTGTCTATACCTTGGATAAACTCTTCGGAAACCGTCTGTTTTATTTCGTGCAGAAAACACTCTTTTTCTTCCGGCGTATAGTACATTTTATGAATATGTACCGCCAAATCATAAACAGGATCCGTTATCAGGGACTTTTCCCAATCCAAGAACCATGACTTCCCGTCTTTGACAATGACATTTTTACGGTGAATATCGCAATGCCCAAAGACAAGGGGGCGCGGTGTTAAAAGAGCACCTAATCCAGACGTATATTCAAACGGATCGGCAGGCATACCGAATGTTTCATAAAGCTTTTTATAACTGTTTTTAAAACGATTATAAACGCTACGAACCATATCCTCTTCGCGTTTATAAAAGCCTTGGACATCATTACCACATGGCCAATCATCGGGGAAAAAATGTTTGAGCGGCACAAAGTCCATTTGCCACAACGTATTGGTCAGACGGACAACATCACTAATAAAATGCCCGGGGAGAAGGGTGCCCCTCGGGTGTGTGTCATTCAGAACATCCCCTTCTATAAATCCCTCAACATAAAAATATGGTTCATTTGAAATGCCATAAACAGCAGGAACCGGTATATCCGTTTGTGAAGAAATATGGCGAAGGACTACTTCTTCATGCACATAACCCAAATCCATTTCTTCTGCGCCGGCAATCGGTTGACGCACAACACAATCTTGTCCATTAATATCAATCTGATAATTTTCGTTATAGTAGCCGCACAGCTGATGCCCGTTTTTCTTGGCTCGGGACAACAGCTCGGTATTATCGTACTGCACACCAAACAATTCCATCTTTTATCCAAACGTTTGTGTTGCTTTAATAATTGCCGGTGCCAGAATGACAACAAATAATGTTGGCAGAAAGAAAAGAATCATCGGCACGGTCAATTTTGGGGGCAATGCAGCCGCTTTACGTTCAGCTTCGGAAAGACGCATGTCACGCAGCTCCTCAGCCATGACACGCAGTGCCTGAGCCACCGATGTACCGTATTGTTCAGCCTGCACCATCGCGTTTGTAAAAGTGCGCACCGAAGGTACACCGCATCGCATGGCAAAATTCTGAAAAACACTGCGCCGATCATTGAGCATGGAAAGCTCTGCGGACAAAATACCCAATTCCTCAGCTAAAATGGTCGAATGGTCGGCAACCGCATCGGTAATTCTGTTAATTGCTGCTTCCAGACCAACACCGCCCTGAACGCAAATGAGCATCATGTCCAAAGCATCAGGAAAGGCCAACTGGATTTCCTCCTGACGTTTTTGTGCATTATTTTGAACCATAAGCTTGGGTAAGAAAAAGCCGGCCAAGGCCACACCAAACAAAATAATAAGTTTAACGTTATGAGCCAGTTCCTTTTCGGTGTTACTGACAAACATCCCTGCAATCAATGTAAAGACAATTGGTAATGCCATACGAGCAACAATATAAATAATTGGTGCATTTGGGGAACGATAGCCCGCCTGCACCATAATTCTGCGTATTTTGGCGCCACCCAGCTTCTCCAATGTAAACAAGGCTGCCATACTTTCCTTGGACGACTGTTTTTTATTCAGGTCATCCTGTCTGGATTTTTCTTGGGGCATGCCTTCGGTCATAACCTGTTGGAAAACTTTTTTCCTTTGGTCACGAATAGCCTGGCGGACTATTTCGTTATGCTCCCGCCGTTTTATAAGCGGCAGAAGAATCACGACAACCGTGATAAAACAACATAGCATAGCCGCAACAACGATGAAGCTGGCTCCATCCATATTCAGTTGTAATCCGCCAATGTTCAATGTTATTAGGTTCATTAAGTTATGTTGCCTTTATGCCTTGAAATTAATCATCTGTTTCATTACCAGCACGCCAACGCCCATCCAGAATGCACACCCCCAAAGCAACGCTTTACCGATACCTGTTTCAATTAATATTGAGGTATAGCCCGGATTCATGGCATTCATGCCAAATCCAACAATCAGCGGCAGTGAGCCGATAATAATAGCCGAGGCTTTTGCTTCTGCCGACAAGGCCTGTACTTTACGCCGAAGACGAAACCGCGCACGAATAACTCGCGATAGATTGGTTAAAATTTCAGACAGGCTTGCACCGGTCTCACTTTGGATGGCAACACCTGTTGCAAACATTCGCATTTCAGTAAGCGGCACCCGTTCGGCTGAACGGTATACCGCCTCGGCCAATGACAACCCCACTTTTTGATTTTCATATATTTCCGACATCTCTTCGCCAATCGGCCCTTCAAATTCACGGGCACACATGGCAACCGCTTCGGCAACCGGCATCCCGGCACGCAAAAGCCGAACCGTGGCATCCAGCGCATCGGCAAAATCCTCGAGAAATCTGTTCTGTCTGCGTTTTATTTTCCATTTCAGAAAAAAGCGCGGTAAGCCAAACAAGCCGACAAAACTGAACAAAACAACAGCCAAACCCGGCATACCAACCACGCGCAAAATAATAAACAACACGATGGCGGTAATAACCGAATAAATCCAAAAACGGCCAACCGAAGTCTGTGAAAAACCGGCTTGAAGCAACATCATCTTTATAGAATTTTTCTTGGCTTGCTTGTCTTTTTCTTCGCGCGAAGAGTCACGTAATTTTTTTGCTATTTCTGCTCTTTTTTGCGCTTTGAGTTTTATATCATCACCGGGCATTCTGTTCGTGTTAATGCCGGCAATTTTTTTTAATTTGTTACTGTATGCCTCTTTGGCCTTTAATCGATTAGCAATCCAGAATACAAGTAGGAAGACAACAAAAAAGATTGCTGTCAAAATAAAGATGAAGAACGTGGGATTATTCATCATCGTTAAATGCCTCGCCCATTATTTCAAGCAAGCGATCACCCAACCCGTACATGCGTGCCCGCTCATAAAACCTAGGGCGTAAACCGGTGAATTTCTGAGTACCTATAATCCGGTTATTAGCATCTTCGCCTCGAAAATCAAATACGCATAAATCCTGCATTGTTACAACATCGCCTTCCATTCCGGTAATCTCGGAAATATGCGTCAGCTTACGTGAACCGTCGCGCAAACGTTGTACCTGAATGATAATGTTAATAGCCGAAGCAATCTGCTCGCGTACCGCACGCGCAGGAAGGTTCAAGCCCCCCATTGCAATCATGTTCTCCATACGCGAAATGGCTTCACGCGGATTATTGGCATGCACTGTACCCATGGAACCGTCGTGACCGGTATTCATGGCTTGCAACAAATCAAACGCTTCGGGCCCACGAACCTCACCAACAATGATGCGGTCGGGACGCATCCGCAAACAGTTTTTGACCAAATCGCGCATAGCCACTTCACCCTGTCCCTCAAGATTAGGAGGGCGCGTTTCCAGCCGTACAACATGGGGCTGTTGCAGTTGCAGCTCACAAGCATCTTCGCAGGTAACAATACGCTCACCGTGTGAAATATAGCTGGTCAAGCAGTTAAGCATGGTTGTTTTACCCGAACCCGTACCACCGGAAATCAGAACATTACAACGGACGTGTCCGATAATCTGCAACAACTCCGCAGCCACAGGAGTCAAACTGTTAAAACCAACCAGTTTTTCCAGAGTCAGCTTTTCCTTGGTAAATTTACGAATGGTCATGGACGGACCATCAACAGCCAACGGTGGAATAATCACATTCACCCGCGAACCGTCTGG
>QKJH01000136.1 GCA_003250865.1 Alphaproteobacteria bacterium
TTTGCAGTAGTTAATATATTATAAAACAAATATTTGCAATATTTGCACAAATATACGGCAACGTTTTGTAACCATTGTAGCGCGGGGGTCAAGCCCTCTTACTTTTCAGTTTTCCACAGACTTATCCACAGGAATCGTGGAAAGACATTTTACCCCTTTGATTTATGGGATTCTTTGCGTATTGTGTCACCCATGACCAAGAAAAAAAATAACAATGACAGCAAATTGGAAACTGGGATTAAGGTGGTACGTGATTACGTATCACGCCTGCCCCATGCACCGGGTGTTTATCGCATGGTCAACAAACATGGCGAGGTCATGTATGTCGGTAAAGCCAAGGATTTGAAAAAGCGTGTCACATCCTATACGCGCCCTGACAGACTGCCGTTACGTCTTCAGCGCATGGTACATGCCACCATCTCCATGGAATTTATTACCACCAAGACCGAGGCCGAAGCCCTGTTGCTGGAAGCCAATTTGATTAAGCGCCTGAAGCCGCCGTGCAATATCCTGCTACGCGATGACAAATCTTCGCCCTATATCTTTTTGTCGGGCAACCATGATTTTCCCCGTCTGGAGAAACACCGCGGCAAGAAAAAGGAAAAGGGCGATTATTACGGCCCGTTTGCCAGCAGCAGCGATGTCAACCAGACTCTGCACGCCATGCAAAAGGCCTTTCGTATTCGCAATTGTTCGGATGCCATGTTTGCCAGCCGTAAACGCCCCTGCCTGCAATACCATATCAAGCGTTGCACCGCCCCGTGTGTTGCCAAGGTCAGCCCACAGGAATATGATGCGCAAGTCAAACAGGCCAAGGATTTTCTAACCGGAAAATCGACCGAGGTGCAAAACCATCTGGCCAAAGCCATGTATAACGCCTCCGAGCGGCGGGATTTTGAAAAAGCCGCCGAATACCGTGACAAGATTGCCGCCCTGACCGCCATTCAGGCAGCACAGGACATCAACGCCGAAAATCTGGTCAAGGATGCCGACATTATCGCTTTGTACCGCGCCCATGGTCAGGCCTGTATTCAGGTATTCTTTTTCCGTGGCGGACGTAATTACGGCAATGCCGCCTATTTCCCCAAGCACGATGCAGACGATAGCGAAGCCGATATCATAGCACAATTCATGGCACAGTTTTATGCCGCCCGTATCCCGCCGCGCGAAATTCTGCTCTCGCACATGCCGAGCGATAAATCCGTGATGGCGGACGCGCTGGCCACCCTGTCGGGGCATGGTATTGATTTAGCCGTTCCCCAGCGCGGCAGCAAGGTCAAGCTGGTCGCCCATGCCGGCGATAATGCCAAAGCCGCCCACCAGCGTAAAATGGCACAAACAGCCAAACAACGTGAAATATTTGACGAATTGCAAACCCTGTTCGACCTTCCCTCTGCACCGCAGCGGATTGAGGTATACGACAACAGCCATCTGGGCGGTACCGGTATGGTCGGAGCGATGATTGTCGCCACACCGGACGGTTTTGACAAAAAATCCTACCGCAAATTCACCATTAAAACCGTGACCAGCGGCGGGGATGATTATGCCATGATGCGTGAGGTTTTACGCCGCCGCTTTAAAAACGGCGCACCTGTAGGAGTAGCCACAACTCCGGATTTGGTCGTCATTGATGGCGGACAGGGACAACTCTCGGCCGCCATGGAAGTGATGGACGAACTGGCACTTGACCATATCCGCGTGGTCGCTATTGCCAAAGGCCCGGAACGTAATGCCGGCAAGGAACTGTATCACATGCGCGGAGTATCGCCCTTCTCCCTGCCATTTCAAAGTCCGGTTGCCTTTTATATGCAGACCATCCGTGACGAATCCCACCGTTTTGTTATCGGTGCACAGCGCGACAAACGCTCTATCGCCATCAAAAACAACCCGCTGGATGATATCAAAGGTATCGGTGCCAAACGCAAGAAAGCCCTGCTGTCCTATTTCGGTTCTGCCAAAGCCGTTGCCGATGCGCGGCTGGAAGACTTGCAGAAAGTCGAAGGCATCTCGCGCGCCATGGCCGAAGAAATTCACGGCTTCTTTCACAACTAGGCGCGTTATTACGATTTCGGGTTGTATTTCCACGACGATGTTTTACATTTAAACTATCCGCCCGAAAAAATTAAGGAGAGCCCCATGTCCAAAGCCATTCTGTTTGCTTACGAATTTGACGGTAAAGGCAATGGAACGCCTTTATTTGATGATGACATCAGTGCTCAAATACGCGGTAAAGAATTGGCTTGGGTGCATTTGGACGCATTGCATGGCGACGCTTTTGACTGGCTGAAGAATGAGGTATCCTATCTTGACCCCTATATCGTCAATGCCCTATTGGCCGAGGAAACCCGCCCGCGTGTAACCGAAATCGGTGACGGCATGCTGGTCATATTGCGCGGCGCCAACTTGAACCCCGATGCCTCGCCCGAGGATATGGTTTCCATCCGCCTGTGGATTGACCCTCACCGCATTATTTCGGTTCAACGCCGCCCCCTTCGGGCTGTAAAAGATATACGCGATAAAATCGAACAGAACAAAGCCCCTACCGATGCCGCCCATTTCCTGTCCCTGCTGATTGCTGGACTGTTCGAGCGCATGGAACCGGTTCTGGGCGCACTGGAGGACGGAGCGGACAATCTGGAAGAACAGGTTTTGGAACATGCCGACAGCTCGATGCGTGAAAGCGTGATTGACCTGCGCCGTCAGGCTTTGATTTTCAAGCGTTATCTGACCCCGCAACGTGATGCCATCGCCCAAATACGAACCAGCGACTTGCCGTGGGTACTTGCCACCCACAAACGCCATTTACAGGAAAGCATCGACCGCGTATCACGCTTTCTTGAAAATCTGGATGCCTTGCGCGAACGGTCACAAATTATCAAGGAAGAACTGGACACTACTCTAACCGACCGACTGAACAAAAATATGTACACGCTGTCCGTTATTGCCGCCATATTCTTGCCCTTAGGTTTTCTTACCGGTTTGCTGGGAATTAATGTCGGCGGTATTCCGGGAAGCGATACCCCCTATGCATTTGCTTTTTTCTGCGGCATATTGATTTTCATTGTGACGCTACAGGTCATTCTGTTTAAAAAACTCAAATGGTTTTAAAAGGACATTGATTTATGGAACCGCTTATTATTGAATATCAGGAACACTCCCCCGCCATTAATGAAACCGCCTATGTAGCGGCCAATGCCGTTATTATCGGCAATGTTGAAATCGGCGCCGGCTCCAGCGTCTGGTTTAATTGCGTTTTGCGCGGCGATGTCAACTTTATCCGTGTCGGTGATTACACCAATATTCAAGACGGCACAGTGGTTCATGTTGGCTCGGCAACCGAAAGCAACCCCAAAGGCAATCCTACCGTTATCGGCAATCATGTCACTATCGGCCATATGGCGCTTATCCATGCCTGTACGATTTGCGACCGCGCCTTGATTGGCATGAAGGCCTGCGTCATGGATGGCGCTGTCGTCGAGGAAGGCGCTATTGTCGGTGCCGGTTCGGTCGTCCCGGCAGGTAAAGTCATCCCCCGTAATCAGCTGTGGATTGGGGCACCGGCTCGCTTTGTCCGCGAGCTGGGCGATAACGATGTCGAGCGTTTGAAATGGATGAATGACGTTTATGTCGGATTGACGCCCGAATACAAGAAAATCGATAATGCTTAAGGAGAAAACCGAATTACGGATGCACCCGCTGGATATATGGCAAAGTGAAGATGTCTATACCCTGCTCCGTGATTTTTTTGCCGCCAATTTTCAAGCCGGCGGATTATCCGGAAGCATCGCACATGAATTTGTCGATACAGCATGGCAGGGCAAACGCTCCGGCGATTATGATACTGTCAGACAGAATTGTAACCGTACCTTTATTGCCCATCAGAAACAGGCCGTAAAATCAACCGAAACCGATCCGCTGGACATCATCGACCTGTCAACC
>QKJH01000082.1 GCA_003250865.1 Alphaproteobacteria bacterium
ATCCTGTGCACAGCCGCAAATATCAACAACGAAGTTCTTCAGAATTTCCTTGCCTTGCGTAGAATGATAAACCTCGGGATGGAACTGGATGGCATAGGTGTCTTCGCCTTTGATGGCATAGCCGGCATTTTTAACATCATCCGTGCTGGCAATCACGCTGTACCCTTTGGGTAAGGTTTCTATCGTATCGCCATGCGACATCCAGACTTGCGAGTAGGTATCCACCCCTTTGAATAGCGGCGAGTTATTATCGACAAACGCCAGATTGGCGCGCCCGTATTCGCGGCTATTCGAGGCCATAACCTGTCCGCCAAAGAAATGTGCCAGATATTGCGCCCCATAACACACGCCCAGCAAGGGAATTTTACCCTTGATATTTTTCAGCTCCAGCCTGGGAGCATCCTTGTCGCGTACCGAACACGGGCTACCCGATAAAATTACGCCCTTGACGCTATCATCCAGAACTTCTTGTGCCTTGTGATAGGGATGGATTTCACAATAGACATTCAACTCGCGCACCTTGCGGCCGATAAGCTGTGTATATTGGGAACCGAAATCGAGAATGAGGATTTTCTGGTGCATCGGAATACCTGTCGTTGGGTCGGTGAAAGATGCTCTGCATTATTGCCGATTTTTTCCTCTGTGCCTAGCCTGAAAAAAATTCTTTTTTTGCTTTTACTCAGACATGTCGCCCTTTAGCCATTTTTCCAATATCTCGGCAATCTGGTGTTCTTTGAAGGGTTTGTTGATATAATCACTCATGCCGTTTGCCAGACATTTTTCCCTGTCCCCGACCATGGCATCTGCCGTCAGAGCCACGATAGGAGTATCAAGTTTCATCCGGCTACGGATAATTTGCGTTGCTTCGAACCCGTCCATAACCGGCATTTGTACATCCATAAAGACCAAATCATATTTCTTACGCTCCATCCGGTTGATGGCTTCACGACCATTTGTTGCTTTGTCCGCCTTGATACCAAACTTGGATAGCACCTTGACAATCAGAGTCAGGTTCATGGCCATATCGTCAACCACAAGAACCCGCGCATCCTTGTACTGCGTATTGGAAACGGTTTTTATCCGTTCATCAACGTCAAGTGACACATCGGTGCTGGCGTAGTTGTGGTTGGTAACAATCGTTTTGGCACAATAACCGCGTTCACGGTTCTGATATATGCGCGTGATAATACCGACCAACTGGTCACGGCGGAATGGTTTACGCAAAAATGCATCAACCCCCATTTGAATTAAATCATCACCCGGAATATGCTCCAGCTTGCCGGACATGACCACAATCAGCATATCTTCGAAATGGCTATGCGAACGGACGTTGCGAACAAAGTGAATACCGCGCTCACGTTCCAGATGGTAATCGACAAGACAAATATCAATGCGGTGTTTCTCAACAATTTTGAACCCATCCTCGACACAAGACGCAAAATAACAGTTTTCTTTTGGAATTCCCAAAGATGCCTGAACGGTTTTTCCGGTCAATTGGTAATCATCCAGAATAAGGAATGTCGTATCACTTAGATCAGAGTGCTCGGCTATGTCTTCAACACGATTTCTGTCGCTCTCCAATTGCAAATCGAATGTAAACTTTGCCCCTTCGCCCTCTTTACTCTCAAGAGTAATGTATCCTTCCATGGCGCGCACCAGCTCGTAAACAATAGTCAGCCCAAGCCCTGTACCGCCATATTTGCGGGTTGTGGATTCCTCAGCTTGGGAGAATTTTTCAAAGACTTTTTTCTGCTTGTCTTTCGGAATACCAATCCCCGTATCTTCAACCGAACACTCCAGCCGGACATAGCTGTCATCAACCGGATGGTGGGCAATGGCTATCATGATATGCCCTTGAGAAGTAAACTTGGTGGCATTGCTAATCAGATTAGCGAATATCTGTCGGATGCGGGTCGG
Source organism: Alphaproteobacteria bacterium (assembly GCA_003250865.1). Lineage (GTDB taxonomy): Bacteria > Pseudomonadota > Alphaproteobacteria > Micavibrionales > SZUA-601 > SZUA-601. The sequence continues at coordinate 1,918 of QKJH01000082.1, forward strand.
ATCACCGAAATAATAGCGTGGCGTGTCAGGAGAAATCTCAAGCAAAATCTCCAGCTTTTTTTCCATGATTTGATAGGAATACAGCTCGACAACTTCATTAATTAAAGAGAACATGTCGAAACTAACATGTTCCAATACAAGTCTTCCGGATTCTATTTTTGAAATATCAATGATGTCATTGATAATATTCAACAGATTGTCGCCGGAAATGCGGATATTATTGACCCATTCCCGCTGCTCCCCTTTCAACTTCGTATCCAGAAGCAGATTAGACATGCCCAGAACAGCATTCATCGGGGTGCGGATTTCATGACTCATATTCGCCAAAAAATCACTTTTTGCCTTATTCAGTTCTTCCGCCTTGTTTTTGGCTTCAAGCAGCTTCTGATGATAGACAGAATAATAGCTGTACATGTTCTGCACTGCCGTATTCAGATTGAGGATTTCAACGACATTGGAATCAAGTGTCGGAATATTGAACAGCTCGGCATAATGTTCAGTTAACTTCAGCTGCTCGGTCAACTGGGTAACAGGTCGCACCATAAGACGGGTAATAACAAAGACAATGCCAATTAAAAGTAATATAAAAACAGCCGCTACAACGGACATGACCATAGTGAATTTCCGCGTCTCCTTGAAAATCATGACCGGATCAATGGTTACCGTCATCTCACCGATTTTCAGTATCCCTTCACCATTGTGATTCTTTACAGTAATCGGCTTTGTGAGAACCGAGCTGTATTCGGTTACCGTAGTTTCCGGATTGGTTCCAACAGCAAAGACAACCACGGCATTATTTTTGTCGGTAATAACGACCTCGACAACCATACCATCTTCGGTAATATTGTGAGCCATTTCAATAAGTTCGTCTTGATACCCCTGTTGTAACAATATACCGATATTCGAGGCCATGACCTCCAGATTTTTTTCCTCTTTCTCCTGAACAATCCGGTAAATGCGATTGCCGATTTCATAATTAAGATAAAAAGACGATGCCACCAACAAGACAGAAAGGCCAATTGCCAGCGCAACAGAAATACCGGTTGAAAGGGAATATTTAAGCTTCATTAAAATCACCGCGTCTAAAACACAACGTATAATAGTTTAAATTATTAAACAGATTATAAATTTTTCAGGGTTTTACCACGTATATGTTTTATCCCCTTTACAAAGGGATATAGATAAATCAATGGAAAATGATTAAATCTTAAGCTTCGCCGATGGTATTGAACAAGGCGGCAGAGATGTTGGCCGCGTCATTGGCCGGTGTGACAGCACTGCTGAGCGCACCGTCAATCATCGGATAGAACCGATCAAATTCTGTAATACCGGAATCAACCAGCGCTTCCATGTAATCCAAGGAAGCAAACGGCAAACCGCGCATCAGGCACGTGTGGGTAAAACATACGGCACGGGTTTTGGGGGTCAGCATGAAATGACCGAACCAACACTGGCTGTTAACATCCAGTAGTAGCTCCGCCATACGCGAACGCATCAAAGCAGGTGCTTTTAAATCGGAAACGATAGAGAAACGCAAGGACTCCGTTGCTTCCAGCCACTCAAACTTCAACGTGCATTGTGCCCAACGGGTTTCCACATCAATGGTCAAAGCATGGTCGGTAACCCGCTCGAACGGCCAATCACATTCCTTGGCAACCTGTTCCAGCGTGTCCAGCGGTGTGGCAATATCGGAAAAATAGTCCATGACAACGTCATTATTTGCAATCATTTATCTTCAACCCGTTTCTTACTTACTTTTGCTTGTCTTTTTTGCTTTTATATCTGTATTGGTCGGTGCCGCTTTTTTCTTTACGCCACAGGATTTTTCCAAGACATCCAACCGTTTTTTTAAAATTTCATTTTCTTCACGCGCTTTTTTGGCCATCGCTTCTACGATTTCAAATTCATCGCGCGGGACAAAATCCATCTCACGCGCAAAACGTGTTGCACAGGCTCGAACCTCGTCCTCTATATGATGACGGAAACCAGCAAACGCACCGGCAGCAGAGCTGGCCAG
>QKJH01000074.1 GCA_003250865.1 Alphaproteobacteria bacterium
AGTGGCTTATGACACATGTAATTTACGGTGTCTGGAACGATGAAGTTCTGGACAACAGAGGAAAAGCCCCGCACGAAATCAACCCGATTTCCGATTTGGAAGGTTTTGAAACCTTTAATGAAGGTAACCCGATAAAAGCCTTTTTCGGCGATCGCGGCTTTTACATCTTTGATAAAGACACTTGTTTGGTGGATGCCTTGCGTCAATATATGGCCAAAGTGGCCGATGAATCGTGTGGCAAATGTACGCCGTGCCGCATGGGTAGTGTCCTGATACACGAGGCGCTGGATTCTCTTGCAAACGGAGAGCGCGATAAGGTCGATCTTGACCAGATGGAAATGCTGGCGCAGCAGATGGTGCAAACCTCGCTGTGTGGTTTAGGGCAAACGGGAGGTGTTGCTCTTTTGGCAGCATTAACCCATTTCCGCGATGAAATCGAAAAAGAGGCTACTGAGAGGGAGTGTAAAGTTCAAGATGGTATGTGCTATGTGACCACGCCATGTATTGAAGCCTGTCCGTCAAAAGTCAATGTGCCGCGCTATATTGATTATATCAAGGAAGGCCGCCCGTCTCACTCTTTGGGCGTGGTTTTGCAAAAATATCCGATGGCGGCAACATGCGGTCGCGTGTGTGTGCGTCACTGTGAACAGGCTTGTCGCCGTAATCTGGTAGATGATGCGGTTGGTATTAAAACCTTGAAGCGCTATGTGGCTGACCAGCAAAAAGGAACAAAGGCCGATCTCTTCTCTCGTGATATGATTGCCGACCCAAAACCGGCCGACATGCGTGTGGCTATTATCGGTGCCGGTCCTTCGGGTGTTTCTTGTGCCTATCACCTTTTGCTCAAGGGTTTTCATGTTGAAATATTCGAAGCGCAAGAAACAGCCGGCGGGATGGCTTCCATCGGTATTCCCAGCTATCGTTTGCCGAAAGATGTTCTACAGTCCGAAATAGACATTATCGAAAAGTTGGGCGGTAAGCTTCATTACAGTAAGGCATTGGGTAAGGATTTTACACTCGACGATTTGTTCAACCAGGGCTTTAAATCCGTTTATGTCGCTGTCGGATGCGCCGAAGGCACGCGTCTGGGTGCCGAAGGTGAAGATCCTTCCGTTCAAGGATATTATGCCGGTATTGATTTTCTATTGATGGTTCATGACCATGTTGCGGCTATCAATGTCATGAAAATTGATGGTGAAGTGGCCGTTGTCGGCGGTGGTAATGTAGCGATGGATTGCGCACGCTCTGCCTTGCGCATGGGCGCATCAAAGGTGCATGTTATTTATCGTCGTACCAAGGAGGACATGCCAGCCGATAAAGAGGAAATCGAAGCAGCAGAACAGGAAGGTATTATCTTCCATTATTTGTGCAATCCGACAAAAGTCATTCACGAAGATGGTGTTTTAAAAGGCATTGAAGTTGTTGATATGGAACAAACCGAACCCGATGCCAGTGGCCGCAGGGGGGTAAAACCTCATGCCGGCACGGAAAGATTTTTCCCGTGCTCAGTTTTAATTCCAGCCATTGGTCAACGCGTTAATTCCGGCAGCTTTACAGAAACGGACAAGGTTGAGATGAACCGTTGGAATTGTGTCGATGCCGACCCACATACGCATGAAACATCGCGTAAAGGTGTATTTGCTGGTGGCGATTGCCACACGGGGGCATCGACTCTGGTTTCTGCAATGGCGGAGGGGCTTCGCGGTGCGCGCTCCATCGAAGATTATCTGACATTGGGGCGGGTGAGGTTTTTCCCGCGCGGTAGGATGCGTGAAATTCTCAATCAGCACAAAATGTTGGCATCCGACTGTATTCAGGTGCCTGTCAAAGGACAGTACCGTGTTCACCACCCGGAACTTGATCCCAATGTGCGTAAACGCATGTTTGGCGAAGTAGAAAAAACAATTACCAAAGAAGAGGCCTATGCCGAAGCCAAGCGGTGTTTGCGCTGCTTCCGCGTTTATTCCGTGATAACCCAGATGCCGATTCCGGACAGCGCAGCATAATTTTTAGGAGACAGAAACATGAAGGGCTTTATCAATAACACGGAAGTCGAATTTGAGGCAAACGAGACCATTCTTGAAGTAGCGCGACGCTATGACCAGTATATTCCAACCTTATGTGAGTTGGCTGACATAGACCATACTCCCGGAACATGTCGTGTGTGCTTGGTTGAAATTACACGTGCCGGGCAAAATCAAACACATCTTGTAACCTCGTGCAATACGCCGATGGAAGAAGGGCTGGTTGTTGCAACCCGAACCAAGCGCGTGCGTGATCAACAACGTCTGCAGGCCGAGCTGTTGCTAGCAGACCATAATCAGGATTGTGCAACCTGTATCCGTCATGGTAATTGCGAACTTCAGGATGTTTCGCAGTTTGTCGGATTGCAGCAATCCCGTTTCAGTGGTAAAAAGCGGTGGAACAAGCGCGATATTGATACCAGCTCTCCGGCAGTGGTGCGCGATATGACCAAATGTATCCGTTGTTTCCGTTGTGTGGATGTGTGTCGTGAAGTTCAGGATGTGGATGCTCTTGTTATCAAGGGAACGGGCGCGGGAACGCAAATTGGCCTTAAGGGTGGAACCTGTCAGGCGGATTCGGACTGTGTAACATGCGGCCAATGCGTCATGGTATGTCCTGTTGGTGCATTGTCTGAACGGGACGATACGGAAACGGTCATCGATTATCTTTACAATCCCGACATTACAACGGTCTTTCAGTTTGCTCCGGCTATCCGTGTGGGTTTGGGAGAAGAGTTTGGAATGGAACCCGGCACCAATGTCGAAGGCAAAATTATTGCCTCTTTGCGCAAATTGGGCGGGGATATTATTCTGGATACCAATTTTGCCGCTGATGTTGTTATCATGGAGGAAGGGACGGAGCTTATCCATCAACTCAAGGAAAAGAAAAAGCCGACCTTTACCTCTTGCTGTCCGGCATGGATTAACTTTGCCGAGAAAAATTATCCGGAATTGTTGCCACGCCTTTCAACAACCAAATCGCCGCAACAGGTTCTGGGAACATTGGCAAAAACCTATCTGGCGGAAAAAATGGAGATTGACCCGAAAAATATGCGCGTTATCTCCATTATGCCCTGTACAGCCAAAAAAGACGAAATTGTACGGCCGCAATTGCAGTTCGAAGGCGGTATGCCCGAAGTCGATACCGTGCTGACCGTGCGTGAATTTGTACGTTTGCTGCATCGGGAAGGGATTGATTTTGCCGGTCTTGAACCCTCCCGTTTCGATAATCCCTATATGAGCGAGTATAGCGGTGCCGGCGCGATTTTCGGAACAACCGGCGGCGTAATGGAAGCGGCAATCCGAACCGTTTACTATGTCCTTAACGGTAAGGAACTTGATGGTGCTGTGGTTGAGCAGTTGCGCGGCTTTGATGGCTTGCGCGCGGCTAAGGTTGATTTAGGGCCGGATGTCGGTACGGTAAAAGTTGCCATGTGCCACGGTTTAAAAGAAACGCGTCAGGTGTGTGAGGCTGTTTTGGCGGGTGATGCGGATTTTGACTTTATCGAAATCATGGCCTGTCCCGGCGGCTGCGTTGATGGTGGTGGTAACTTGCGCTCGAAAAAGGCCTATCTGCCGCATGCATTGAAACGTCGTGATACGCTATTCCAGATTGACACGAATGCTGCGGTCAGACAGTCGCACAATAACCTTCAGGTGCAGAAGCTGTACAAGGATTACTTGGGTGAACCGCATTCGACACTGGCGCATGATTTGCTGCATACCTACTATACGGATCGCCGCAAGGAAGTCGTGACCAAAATGAAAGATGTCTGGTCTGAAATCAAAATGAGCACGCGGGTCTATTAAAAGACGAAGAGACGGATAAAAAA
>QKJH01000154.1 GCA_003250865.1 Alphaproteobacteria bacterium
GATGGCGAGTCCGACATTCCCATGTGCGGCGTACCGTTTCATGCCTATGAATCCTATATGGCTAAACTTATCCGCAACGGGTTCAAAGTTGCCATTTGCGAGCAGATTGAAACGCCTCAGCAAGCCAAGGAACGCGGCGGGTACAAAGCATTGGTCAAACGCGATGTCATCCGCATTGTTACGCCCGGCACCGTGACCGAAGAAACACTGCTTAATGCCAGAGCCCATAATTTTCTGGCCTGCGCCGTAAAAACGAAAGGCTCATTCGGTTTGGCTTGGGCGGATTTATCGACGGGCGAAATCGCCACACAAAGCCTAAGCGAAGAAGCACTCCATACCACCTTGACCGCTATTTCCCCCAGCGAATTATTGATACCGCAAAAACTGGCGAGTGAAAGTGCCATTGAAAGTCATGTCGATTTGGATAAACGGCAAATCAATATCCTTCCCGATACCCGCTTTGATGTATCCAACGCCGAAAAGCGCCTGCTTACGATTTACAATGTCACTACCCTATCGGGATTTGGTGATTTCACCGCAGCCGAAATTGCCGCCGCCGGTACGCTGGTCGATTACATTACACTGACACAAAAAGACGACATCCCCTATTTTCGTCCACTCAAACAGGTCAAACCGCACGGTTTGATGGAAATTGACAGTGCCACCCGCCGCTCACTGGAAATCACCCAGACCCAGACAGGCGAGAAAAACGGAAGTCTGTTATCCGTAATGGATAATTGTGTAACCGGAGCCGGAGCCCGTTTGCTGCACTCGATGATAAACGCCCCCCTTACGGATCCCGAAACCATTAATAACCGTCTGGACAGAGTTAGCTTTTTTATAACCCACAAACAACAGGCAAATCATATTGTCGAGCTGTTAAAAGCCTATCCCGACATGGAACGCTCGCTATCCCGTTTGGCATTGCACCGTGGCGGCCCGCGCGATTTGGCAGCCATTCGTATTGGCCTGACAATTGCCAAAAAGATTCAATCTTTGCTGCAACATACACATGACGAACCGCTTCAATCCGAGTTACCCAAAGACATAGACCACTCGGTAAAAGATTTGGACAGTGCACAAAACCATACTCGATTGATTGAAGAACTGGAAAGCGCTTTACGTGATGACCTGCCGTTTCTTTCTCGTGACGGCGGCTTTATTCAAGAAGGCTATTCCGATGTGCTGGATGAGTTTTTGAATCTGCGCAGTAACGGCAAGAAAATCATTGCCGAATTACAAGCCGAATACGCCAAAGCATCCGGCATACCGACACTGAAAATCAAACACAATAATGTGCTGGGTTATTTTATCGAAGTGTCCACTACCCATGGCGACAAGGCGTTGAATCTGACCGATGAAGACGGTGCGAACTTTTTCACCCACCGCCAGACATTGGGCAGCTCGGTACGCTTTACCACCCCGAAACTTGCCGAACTTGATCGCAAAATTTCCGAAGCCGATATGCGCGCGCTATCCACCGAGATTGAAATTTTCGACAAGCTGGTGGCCAACGTTCTAAACCATAGTCAAACCATTTCCGCCTGTGCCGATGCCATTGCCCTGTTGGACGCTTCCATTAATCTGGCAACCCTTGCCGGAACGCAAAACTGGTGCCGTCCGGTTATAGATGACTCCTTGACCTTTGACATCAAACAAGGCCGCCACCCCGTGGTTGAGCAAGCCCTTAACCGTTCGCAGGATGCACAAAGTTTTGTTCCCAACGATTGCGCCTTGAACGACAACGAACGGCTCTGGCTGTTGACCGGCCCGAACATGGCGGGTAAATCAACCTTCCTGCGGCAAAACGCCCTGATTGTTCTGATGGCGCAAATCGGTTCATACGTACCGGCAAAATCCGCCCATATCGGCACGGTAGACAAGCTGTTTTCACGCGTTGGTGCATCCGACAATCTGGCGCGCGGCCATTCTACATTCATGGTCGAGATGGTGGAAACCGCCACAATCTTAAATCAGGCTACCGAGCGATCACTGGTCATTTTGGATGAAATCGGACGTGGCACGGCTACCTTTGACGGGCTATCCATCGCCTGGGCCTGTGTCGAACACCTGCATGACATCAATACCTCGCGCGGGCTATTTGCGACCCATTATCACGAACTGACGACCTTGACCAAACGTCTGGACAAGGTGTGTTGTTACACCGTTCGTGTCAAGGAATGGGAAAACGACATTATTTTCATGCACGAGGTTATCAAAGGCAGTGCCGACCGCTCTTACGGTATCCATGTGGCACGCCTTGCGGGTCTTCCTTCATCGGTTATTCAACGGGCAGAAAATGTCCTGAACGGCCTTGAAAGTGACAGCAAAGGGGATACTTTGACTCGTATGGCGGATGATTTACCGCTGTTCAGCACCCTGAAAAAGCAGGAAAAAGAGGCCGAACCGCCAAAATGGGTACAGAATTTGCAAAGAAAAGTTCAGGAAACCGACCCGGACGCCCTCACCCCCCGTGACGCGCTGGATTTAATCTATGAACTAAAAAAACTAACAGGTAAGTAACATGACCGAAACCAAACGCTCTATCATCTACTGTTCAGTGCCGCGATCCGGCAGTACGCTACTCTGTACCTATATGAACCAGCTTAAAGTGTTCGGGGAAGCTCATGAATATTTCGACCCCGGCGTTGCGGCTCGCAAGTTTTATCCGGAAATTTCGGATAAGCCGGAAGAATATAATTATAATGATGACCCACTCGGCTATTTAAAGGCCATTACAGAAAAACGCACAACAGAAGGCGGCTTTTTCTCAACCAAAATGCATCATTATCATTATCAAAATTTTTCAAAACTGGGTGTTGATCTTTTTAAAGAGCTACCCAACCCCGTCTTTATATATATAACACGCGGAGATGTGCTAAAACAGGCCATTTCATGGGCAAAAGCAACACAAACAAAAGCTTTTGTCTATTCTGATACTCCTGTACAAGAACCGGTATATAGTTTCAAACGCATTAATGATGCTTTATCTTTTATTACTTCTGGTGAACAATTCTGGGAAAATTATTTTCAAGAAAATGGTATCTACCCTCTACGTCTATGCTATGAAACTCTGGTTAAAAACAGAATAGATACGCTTAGAAGTGTTATCAATCACATCGGATTCAATGTTCCAGACCAAGTTTTAATGTCTTTGAATGAGCATCTTAGACCACAAACTGACCAAACCAATATTGAATGGTTAGCGCGTTATAACTTTGAAGTGGCCCGATTGACACATGCTCAATCCAAAGAGGAAAGCGCATAGTAATGACAGCAAAAAATATCATCGTTTATTCCTGTGACAGTGTCTTTTTTCCTCTGTTAAAAGGCTCGATTTTGTCCTTGGACAGCTTCGATGCCCGCAAAAAACTGGATTTGGATATCGGCTTTATTGATATCGGCTGCAAACCCGAGGAAACCGAATGGCTCAAGGACAACAATGTCACTGTTGTTGACTTTACCACCATTGAGGATGTTCTGACGCTTAGTCATAAACTTGAGCAATACAACAGATCACAAATTTGCCGCCCCTATCTGCCGGATATATTTACCAACTATCAGAATATTATCTGGTGTGACAGTGATATCTGGTTTCAAACTTTAGATGGTATAAAACTGTACGTGGAAACAATAAACGAGCACCCCGATTCCGTGGTTTGCTGTCCGTTTGTCGACACATCCTATGCCATGAACTATCGGGGGTTGGAACAGCAAAACTTATCCAAGTTCCTTGAGTACTATAGTTATTGGTACTCAAAATGCTATAACCCGCAGGTTGCTGAGCTTTTGAAAGGCAGAGCATTATTCAGTAGCGGCCTATTTGCAATGAATCGTAAAGATGAGAAATGGAAC
>QKJH01000068.1 GCA_003250865.1 Alphaproteobacteria bacterium
TATGGCGTACTTGCAAAACCATTATCGCACTTGTTGCTATTGCCTTTTCTATTTATCTCTTGAACATCATCGAGGAAAAAATTACCCCTGTCGTCTGTAAACAGGATGCCGCCTTTCTTGTCGGCACCGACACCCTAATTAACACAGGCGAACCGGTGGAATTCAGCACACAATTGCTTGATACACTGGTTGAAAAAAACAAACCCGTATTTGTCAATATGACAGCCGCATGGTGCATCACCTGCCTGGCCAATGACAAGGTTGCCCTGTCCACCGATGCGGTAAAACAGGCCTTTATCGACAATGATGTAACCTATTTAAAAGGGGATTGGACGAACAAAGATACGGAAATCACCCGCTATCTTGACTCGTTTGGCCGCAAAGGCGTGCCTATCTATGTCTTTTATCCAAAAGGCGTTGGTAAAGGCCATGTCAAACCGATTGTCCTGCCACAACTTTTAACCCCCTCGGTTATTATAGACACTGTAAAAGGACAGCCATAAAAAAAGCCGGACGGATTGTCCGGCTTTTTTTCACATCTCATTCCGTTACTTTTGCTGTTTACAACATTGACCGTTGGCTTCTTTTTCAGCCGTATGATTTTTGCAACAGCCCTCGTCACTTTTGGCTGTAGCTTCTTCACCCGAGCAACAGCAGGACGTTTTTTCTTTTTTAGAGGAACAACAGGAAGAACCTTCGCACAGTCCCAGTGCTTTAAACAGAACAAGCGAGTAAAGTCCCGCCAGACCGACAACAATATAGACAATATCAGCCAACCCGTTGTCCGAACCAATAATCTTTTCCAGCGGGTTAACACCGGAAATACCGATAAATCCCCAGTTTAATGCACCGATAATTACCAAAATCAACGCTATTGTAGCCGTTCTTTTACACATTACTTTTCCATCCTTTTCTTGAGTTCCGTTTATCAATACAGTATAATCTGTTTATACAAGAGTACAATGTAACGCGTCGCTTTGTAAATTCAAGTTCTCTCATTTTTAACAGATTATGATTACGTATTGATGGAAGTAAGCATTTTTTCCGTTGGCTATTTTGCCCTTTTAACTGCCTTGGCTACCGGTTTGGGAGCCGTGCCGTTTTTGTTTTGTGACTGCGCTAAAATCGGTTGGTCAAAACTGGCCTATACCAATTCCATGGCAGCTGGTCTTATGCTGGCCGCCAGTTTCGGCCTAATTTTCGAGGGGTACAACACCAGCGCTATTGCTACTCTTTTAGGCATGATTATCGGTGTTGTCCTAATCGGCATGGCGCATCATATTCTGGACAACCGCGATTCAAGCGATTTATCCATTGATGACCTGGGCAACACTAACACTAAAAAGACTTTGCTGGTTATCGCCGTTATGACTATCCATTCTTTGGCGGAGGGTATCGGTGTCGGCGTTGCATTTGGTGACGGGCAAGAGCTGGGGTTATATATCACGCTTGCCATTGCCATTCACAATATCCCCGAAGGTCTTGCCATCGCACTTGTGGCCATACCAAAAGGGATGAAACCGTGGAAAGCCATATTCTGGAGTATTTTTTCATCCCTACCGCAGCCGCTTTTGGCTGTACCCGCCTTTCTATTCGTACAACAATTTCAACCCTTTATGCCCATAGGCATGGGGTTGGCCGCCGGCGCCATGATATGGATGGTGTTTGCCGAAATCATTCCGGATGCTTTTAAGGAAACGGGATCGGAAAAAGTCTCCATGGTAACGGCCTTATCCCTGATAGCCATGCTTATTTTTCAGGCCTATATCATGCCTGTATGATTACGATTATCCGCAATATGCCTTTGAAATAAAACCGTAATCATCCAGTTGCACCGTAATACGGTCAGGATTGAATTCCATTGTTACCATGTCCCCTTCGTGTATGACACGGATAACCGGCTTTATAGCTTTGATTTCGTCATAGGTAATCTTAAACCTATTCGGCAAAGACTGGTGCTGAACAATATCTTTCATATTCTTGACCAGTTGTTTGCCAACCAGACTTTTTGCTTTGGCAACACACCACAGATCCTGTCCGTCATCACGCATCGGCTCAATCGGCTCAAGCAGCTCACCTGCCCCAGCGCCATTGCTTTGCTGCCCAAAACCATAAGCCGTGGACGAAAATCCGCCAAATGATAAGGCAGCACAAGCAATCATCAAAAATATATTATGCTGTTTCATTGGCTGTCTTTCCTTCTTCCTTATTGTTTTCGGGTGTCTTGAAAATAAAGCTAATCAGGCTTTCACCGGCTTTGGGTTTCAATTCGGCACCAACACGGGCAAAGCGCAAACCGCCCTTTTCATTAACCGAACCAACCAGAATGCTATCCGGGTTAGTCTCGCAGAATTTGTTAAAATCAAAATCCTCGGACAAGGTTGTGCCTTTGAAACGCCAGCCGGAGCGGAACATGTCCCATATCTCGTAAAACCCCATTTCCTGATGGACAAAACGGCGACCGCTAACCGTACGCGCGATAGAGCGATGCCCTTTTTCATCATCGGCCGGAACGGAAAGCTGATAGACATTGTCACGTCCGAGTTCGTGTGAGAACTTGCTGCACACCAACGCGTTATAGGCCGGATTGTCAGTAGCCGCCAACAGGTAACGGTATTGCGCCAAATCAATCGAGTACTCGGTCTCATCGGAAAGTATCTCACCGAAATAGGAATTAAAATTCTGTAGACGGGCTTTTTTCAGCCTTACCCAGTTGCGATCGACCATCATTACCGGAATTTCCATTTTCGTCAGACTCTCGGCCAATTGGATTGTCCAATCATGTACACCAACGATAATAACGCCGTTGGCTTTTTCGTAAACCAATTTTAATCTTTTACCTAAGAAAACAAGTGTAAATCCATGTAAAATAACCGTAACCATTACAATAAGAAAGGCCATTGGCACCATCTTGGCACCGTCTTCATACCCTTGCGCTACCAAAAGCGGTCCAAACAATCCGGCGATAGCCACACAGACAACCCCGCGCGGCGCAATCCATCCGACAAGGAGTTTTTCCTGCCACGGCAGTCCTGTTGCAACGGTAGAGGCAAAGACGGTAAGCGGACGGATAACAAACAGCAAAGCAGCAACAAAGGCAAAATCTTTCCATCCCATTTCATAAAACAGCGCAATATCCAGACTAGCCGTCAAAATGATAAACACACCGGCTACAAGGATAACCGCCATACTCTCTTTGAATCGGCGGATTTCTTCGATCGAGGTTAAATCAGAGCTGTTGGCCAATGTCACCCCCATAATGGTAACAGCCAGCAAACCTCCCTCGTCCTGAAGGAAATTTGCAAACACGTACAGTCCGATAACCACCGAAAGCAGGAACGGTTTTTTCAAATACTCGGGGATATGGCCATGTTCAAACAACCATACCATGATACGCGATACCAGTACGGTTATAACACAGATAACTAAAAGTAACGCCGCGATGGTGACAATCATGCTCCCCACCCCGCCGTGGGACTCATCTTGCATAAACACAAAGAATTCAAACGATAGAACCGCAAACAATGCACCAATGGGGTCGTTTACTATCCCTTCCCACTTGAGCAATGACGATACCCGCGCCTTTAACCGTGCCGAACGCAACAGCGGCATGATTACCGTCGGCCCCGTTACAACCAGCAAGCCGCCGAATGTTACCGATACCGCCCACGATAAATCGGCAATCGCGTGCAATCCGGCTGAAATCAAGAACCAGCCGATGGGCGCGCCCAATATAATTAGTCGTCGTACGGATTTTTGCGCATCATGCAGCGTTTCAAATCGTAGGTGCAAACCGCCTTCGAAAAGGATAATCGCCACCGCCACC
>QKJH01000032.1 GCA_003250865.1 Alphaproteobacteria bacterium
TTTGAGAAGTTTACTTATGGAACCAAGGTTATCATTATGACAAAACACATGCAAGCCGTTAATCCGCCATATTCAAAAGACAATTATAACGTTACAAAACCCATGGCCTGTTTGACATCATCCAGCGTTTTATTCGCCATGGGGATAAGTTTATCCCGTCCCTGACGCATAACAGCCTCGATTTCGCCCTTATCACTGAGCAATTCCTGCGTGCGCTTGGTAATCGGTGCCAGCTTTTCTACTGCCAAATTGGCCAGCGCCGGTTTGAATACGCCAAAGCCCTGCCCCGCAAATTCGCCCAGAACCTTGTCCATCGTGGTTTCCGCCAAAGCAGCATAGATGGTGACCAGATTTTCCGCCTCTGGACGACTTTCCAGCCCTTTGACCTCGGACGGTAGCACATCGGCATCAGAGGTTGCTTTACGGATTTTCTTGGCTATCGTATCCGCATCATCGGTCAGGTTAATCCGGCTCATATCCGAAGGGTCGGACTTGCTCATCTTTTTCGTACCGTCACGCAAGGATTTAATCCGTGCACCCTGTTTGGGCATAATCGGCTGGGGCACGGTAAAGACTTCGCGCTCGAAACGCTGGTTAAAGGAAATGGCAATATCGCGGCACAGCTCGACATGCTGTTTCTGATCTTCGCCCACCGGCACATGGGTGGCGTGGTATATCAGAATATCAGCCGCCATCAATACCGGATAGGTATACAGCCCCGTCATAACACTGTCGCGGTTCTTACCTGCCTTATCCTTGAACTGGGTCATTCGGTTTAGCCACCCCATCGGTGTAGCACAATTCAGGTACCAGGCCAGCTCCGCATGCTGGGGAACATGGGATTGCACAAACAGGGTACTTTTTTTCGGATCAATACCGCACGCGATATAGGTTGCCAGAGCCTCGTACGTTGCTTTGCGTAATGCTTCAGGTTCTTGAGGAACGGTAATGGCATGCATGTCTACCACACAGAAAATACTGTCATGCTCGCTTTGCATGGTCACCCAGTTCTTAATCGCACCCAGATAATTGCCAAGGGTCAAATTACTTGTTGGCTGGATGCCGGAAAAGATACGTCCCATAAGGATTAGCTCCTGATTAGTTTTTTAATTTCTGCAATATTGATAATTCTTAATAGAATAACCAGAGTGCCGTACAAACTCAATCCCAATCCGACCAAAAAGACCAGAATGAACGGATGCATCAGTTTGTCATCACCAAACCAGCCTATCAGTATGTCATCAGCCAGATAAACCACAAAAGCCATAAAGGCAGAAATACCAATAATCATCGGCACATGCTTGATGGTATGTAAATCGTACCATACGTCATGTTTCTTATGCACCCACAGGGAAAAGAGCGCCACCTGAACCCATGCCGATACGGAGGTTGCCAAAGCCACCCCAACATGATCCCAGATAAAGCTGAATAGGATGCTTAGCACGATATTGAATAGCGCGGCGATTGAACTGACTTTTACCGGTGTCAAAGTGTCTTCGTTGGCAAAGCAGACTGTCGCATAAACTTTGGCCGCGGAATAAGCTGGAATACTTAGGGCAAACGCAGCCAGCGCACCGGCCGTTGCAACGGTTTCTACGGCCGTAAATTCACCGCGTTCGAACAGAACCTCGGTCACGGTATGGGCAATAGCCACCAAAGCAAGTGCCGCCGGAAAGCCCAAAAGCAGGCTGGTTTCCATGGCTCGATTGAACAAGAAACCCGATTTTACGTGCTCACCCGCCGATATGTACTTTGTCATACGCGGCAGTATAGAGGTACCGATAGCGGTTGGAATAACGCTGAGCGGCAATTGATAAACCCTGTCGGCATAATAAAGAAAAGCAACCGATCCAATCGGTAAAAATGAGGCAATCATCATATCAACGAACAGATTAATCTGTACGATACCTGCGCCCATAACACCGGGGCCCATCAGTTTAAACAGGCGCTTCATACGTTCTGTCAGGATGGGCTTTTGAAAACGGAAGGTAAAGTGGCGGTATTTTAACCAGCCATACAACCAGATTAATTGAGCAATGCCTGCCAGAATGACACCCCAGGCCATGGCGTGACCGGGGGTCTCCATAACATCCGAATAAAACAACAGCATGAATATCATCGAGCAGTTAAACAATATAGGAGCAGCAGCAAACGGCCCAAAGCGCTCATGCGCATTGAGCACCCCGCCCATCAAAGAGGCTACCGACATCATCACCATATAAGGGAAAGTTATGCGCGTCATTTCCAACGCCATATCATAGCGCGCGGTCCCCTGTTCAAACCCGGGAGCCAAGCCATAAATAATCCACGGCATCACCAGCATCATAACCAGCGTAAACGGGATAAGGTAAAGAAGCATCATGGACAAGGTACGTCCGGCAAAAATCTGGGCTTCTTCATAGCCGTTTTTTTCCAGCTCGCGCGAATACACGGGAACGAAAGAAACACTAAAGGCTCCCTCGGCTGTAATACGTCGGAAAAAATTCGGTAACTTTAATGCAATGACAAACGCATCGGCCACCGGCCCCGCGCCGATGATGCTGGCGGTTAGAATATCACGGATAAACCCGCAAATCCGGGAAAGAATGGTTAAAATACCAACCGTGGCGGCTGAGCGAAACAAAGACATTACGCGAATTCACTTTCTTATTTTTATTCTTATTAAAAGCACTCGGATACCTTAGCACAAACCCCGCGCCAGCCAAGTCATTTTTTGCCTTTCCCGAATCGATTATTCATAATATAAAGAAAGAGCAAGGAGTATGAATGGGTAGAGTAATTTCCCTTGGTTCCGGCGAGAATGTGACGCCATCCCCCAGACCACCGCATCATTATGTGGTGAGACTGAGGCCGGACGGCTCTTATTTCGGAGGGCATCCGCGCATCGTCTATGATTTGTTCGAAGATGTTGCTGCCGAAAAAACCCCCTTGCGTGATGCCCTTGAAAATCTTTTTCTTACAAGCAATATCACCGTTTCCTTTATAAAGGTTCAGGATAAGAAATCTACAGGAAAAGTTATTTCCCTTCCGCGTGAAAATCAGTGCAGAGTTATGCAGGGTAACACCCCTCACCTGATTACCGATATGGATTTTCCGATTGAAGAGTTGCAGAATAAATGGTGGAAAATTGCCTCTGGCCAGCATCCCAAACATACCGATGATACTATTGTCCAAAATCTGGTGAATATGATGCAGGATGCCACCTATTTTGAAAACGCTTTTTTTCTGGCTATGGAACGCGAGAATGCCGCCAACAACACGATTAATGACGATTTTGTCGAGGCCACACAAGAGGCATTGATTAATAAAGACATGAATATCTATTTTATTGAAAATTATAAAGACTATATCAACAATCCGCAGGATACAAAACGTACCTTTGTCTATCGTGGCATTCATTTGTAAGGCGTAATCATGAGTAAAATTGTTTCTCTTCACAAACCACCCAAGGAATTACCCCTAAGCCGTGTTGTGTTTGATGAAAACGGCAATTACTGGCGCGGGAGTGCTTTTTACGCCTATTCTCTGTTTGACACCTACGCCGATATGGCAGAAGAGAACACCCCCATACACTACATTACCGCCACACTGACAGAGCGAATGGGCAAGCTTGGCGTTGAACACGATGAAAAAGTTGTTTTGGGTAAAATTCAACAGGATGATGAAGGCGACTGGATTATTACCGATTTACCACTGACAGAGCTGGTTGATAAATGGCAGGTCATTCGCAAACAATCACTGAATAAAAAAACGCGTAAGATTATCCCTGATTCCGCATTTGACAGGCTGGAAAAAGCCTTTGATGCCTATAGCGACTGGGAAGAAAATTTTTACTGGGCCATTGACGATGCGTTTGAAATGATTGCCGAAAATGATGTCGAAGTCGACCCCGATGTACTGGGTTATTACAACGACAAAGCCAAAGAGGAAATCAATGCCGCGCTGTTATCCCATTTCATGCATACCGCTCTAAAAATGACTGTCACCGGCGATATTCCCGTACCCATGCGATTTGGTGATTTGACAATTGATTTTCGCAATTTTGCCGAACGGCAAAAAATGCGGAGAAAACTTCAAGGTGAAGAAATCGACATTTCGCAAGATACGGTTATTCTTGAGGGAAAGAGGATACATCCAATACCGGAACAGCCAACCCTAAGAGTTTTGCGGCCATAGCAAAGTGATATGCAGGCGGTGCGGACAATACCATCTGTTTTTTCGGCATGAACGGGTGATTGAACACCAACCCATAGGCATGCAGCATCATACCGTTTGGCATATCGGCCTGATAAAACTCCCTGTCAAAGGCATAACGCTCATCCCCGACAATCGGTGTACCGATAAGTTCCAGATGCGCCCTTAGCTGATGTTGACGCCCCGTACGCGGAAACAGCATCACCATGGCAGCCGACCGATGGGCGTAATCCGTTACACGGAAATCGGTTAAGGCAAATTGCCCTTCGGATTCATCATGCACCATTCTATCCTGACCGCCCACGCGTTTTTTAATCAACGCCGCCTTAATTGAACCTTCTTTGGGTTCCGGTACGCCGATGGTAATCGCCAGATAGACTTTTTGCATGTTGCGCGACATAAACAGCTTGCCCAGTTTACCGGCCGCGGCCTTGGTACGGGCAATCAGCAGAACACCACTGGTTTCCTTGTCCAGACGATGTACCAGCTTCGGGCGTTCCTCGCCGATTTTCGGCAAGCCTTCAAGCAGTTTGTCAATATGGTCGGTTGTTTTTGTTCCGCCCTGTGTTGCCAATCCCGCCGGTTTATTCAGGACAAAGAAATACTCATCCTCATAAATTACCAGCGAGCGGATAAATTTTTTATCCTTATCCGATACTTCGGGTTTGGGCGGCAAATTACGCTTGAACGGAGGCACACGCACCCGATCCTCGAAAGTCAGGCGCTCACGACCTTTAACGCGGCCGCTATTGACGCGCACTTCACCCTTGCGGCAGGCGCGCTGCACGGCGGAAAATGGGACATCCGGATAATGGGCGGCAAACCATTTGTCTAGGCGCATCCCGTCTTCGGCTTGTGATATGGTATGGTTCTCTACTGGCATAGCGCGACCATAGCGCAAAATGCCAGAAATACGCAATAAAAAAGGGAGGACAACGCCTCCCTTTTTTACGCTTTTAAATTGCCCACGCCAGATTTTGAACCTTGATGTCGCTTTGCCCATCGGGGATTTTCTTGACCTTGGTCAGCACATCCATGGTTTCCCTGATAACTGCCACAGACTGATGCGGATTCAAACACGGATCACAGGCGGTTTGGTAATCCTGCCCTTTCAAATCCTTCTCCTTGACACCGTGACCGACACATTCGGTAACCATGTTACCCACAGCTTCGAGCATAATACCACCGACATGCATTTTCTTATCCGTCAAGATGCGCGAAAAAGCATTCATTTCGGCAATAATGTCACCGGTGTAACGGGTCTTTTTACCCTTTTTACTCTTGCCGTTACCATGCATCGGGTCAGTCATCATAATAGGCGTATGACCGCTTTCTTTCACAGCATCAGCCAAACGCGGCAACGAACGGTAGATATTCTCTGCTCCCATGCGGAAAATCAGCGTTACCTTGCCCGGCTCGTTATTCGGGTCAAGTTTGTCTAGAACAGCTTTCAGCTCTTCCGGTTTAACATCGGGGCCAATTTTAACACCGACACCGTTTTCAACCGAAGATGCCAGCTCCATGTGCGCTCCGTCTAAATCATTGGTGCGGTGACCAACCCACAGCATATGCGCCCCTGCGCTGTAGACTTTGCCATCTTCGCTTTCACGCAATTGCGACAGCTCGTACGGTAACAACAACGCTTCGTGCGAATGCAGGCCGATTTCCGGCACCATTTGCGTCATGTAGCGTGCCTTGGCATGCATGACAGCCATTAATCCCGCATCGGGTGTACGGTCTTTTGCCGTTGGCGTTGAATGGTTGATATTGCTGCCCTTGTAGGTTTCCATTTCAACACCCTCTATAATTTCTATGTTGCTGGTGCGCGGTTTTGAATTGTTGAAGTGGCGACCGACGGTCAGGACATTTTGTCCGGTAATTTCGGTGATGGCATTGGCACATTGCTCCATCATGGCATTGGTACGCAGAATATCTTGAATCGTATCATGAACATTCTGGACACACGGCCCTGATTGCAACAACATGCCGTTACCCAACGCAATCTCTTTTAATTGCTGACGGACAGTGACAATTTGGGAGTAATTCACAATACCGGATGTCGTTTCCAATTCTTTTACGACATTGGCGACATGGTCGGCATCATTGTATTGAGGTTGATGTGCGGCAGGCTTGGCCTGCACCTTTCGTTTCACAGTTTGAATATTTGTTTCGTTTGAAATAGTTTCGTTCTTCATTTTTAAGTACCTTTTTATCGCAAAAGGTTAAAACGGAAACCGGCCTTGAAACCCTCTAAGGGCGGTTATAATACAGATTCACAATGTGGGTGAGTAGACAATATAATATGGCGCTTAACGCCAAAAATAAGCGAAGCCGTAAAAGAACGAAAATGTGTTGCTTTGTATTGTCATGATTAAACGGTAACACAGATTCGCGATATGTCAATCAAAAAATTGACCGAACCAGTACCATTCCCGCAGACAGCGCGCCAATCGACAGAATGACCGAGGCCAGAGCATAGGCCGCTGTCACCGTCATATCACCGCGTTCATAAAGGGTTACAACATCCAGCGAAAATGTAGAAAAGGTGGTAAACGCACCCAAAAAACCGGTGGTCAGCATGATTTGCAGCATACGTCCCGGGTTAAGCACCACCCCGAAATAGGTCACCATCACCCCCATCAGGAAAGAACCGACAATATTGACAATCAATGTGCCCCACGGAAAGCCCACACCCAATAGTAACAAGGATAGAGCACCGACACCGTAACGCGCCAATGCCCCGAATGCGCCGCCCAATGCCACGGCCAGTATGGTGGAAAGCTGGATAATCATACTCTATTTCCTTTTCGCTCTGCCGGATTTGAAAAAGGCCAGACGCTTGTTAATATCGCGTTCAAAGCCGCGCTGGGGCGGTTTGTACAGTTCGACCCGCTCCAAATCCGGCGGAAAATAATCCAAGCCGGCAAATCCATCGGGTGTATCATGGTCATAGACATAGCCGTCGGAATAACCAGCCTGTTTCATCATTTTAGTCGGGGCATTAACCGCATGCATCGGCGGCATCAGCGAACCGGTTTCACTGGCCAATTGCCGTGCGCGTTTCGATGCCATGTAGACACCATTTGATTTTGGCGCGCTGGCAACATAAACCACGGCCTGCGCCAAGGCCAACTCTCCTTCGGGTGAACCAAGACGCTCATACGTTTCGGCGGCAGCTACGGCCTGAAGCGCTGCTTGAGGATCAGCCATCCCGATATCCTCATAGGCCATGCGAATAACGCGGCGCGCCACAAAGCGAGGATCTTCGCCTCCTTCTATCATGCGATAAAACCAGTACAGCGCCGCATCCACGTCACTACCGCGTACCGATTTATGCAAGGCAGAAATCAGATTGTAATGCCCTTCTTGCGCTTTGTCATACAAGGGCGCGCGTTTTTGTACCCGATGAGACAACGCCGCAGAATCTAGCTCCGTTTTGGGTTTATCCTGCATAATGGATTCAATCAAGGACAACAAGTAACGTCCGTCACCGTCCGCCATGGCAATAAGGGCTTCACGTCCGTCATTGGTTAGGGGCAGCTTCTCCTGATAATAGGTTTCGGTTTTATCCACCAATTCTTCCAATGCGGCATCTTCCAAACGTTTAAGAATATAAACAGGACAGCGTGAGAGCAAAGCAGCATTGAGTTCAAAGGATGGGTTCTCCGTAGTTGCACCGACAAGGACAATCGTGCCGTCCTCGACATGCGGCAGGAACGCATCCTGTTGCGAGCGGTTGAAGCGGTGGATTTCATCCACGAACAGCAACGTGCCTCGCCCTTTTTTCTGGCGCATTTTTGCCGCGTCACATACTTTACGCAAATCGGCAACACCGGAAAAGATGGCAGAAATCGGTTCGAAATACATATCAGTAAAATCGGCAAGCAAACGCGCGAGCGAAGTTTTTCCCGTACCCGGCGGCCCCCAGAGTATCATGGAGCCGATATTGCCCGATTGCAACCGGGTACGCAGCGGTGCGCCTTCACCCAATAAATGCTCCTGCCCGACAATATCGTCAAGGTGACGCGGGCGCAACCGGTCGGCCAACGGGCGATTTTTCAACGCCTGTTCCAACTGTTCGGTCTCATCCTGGAATAAATCATCACTCATGGAGTTTATTGTATCCGTATGCCATGCAACTTACCAGACCTTTAGCCGCCAATCATAGTAGAAATCATCTGATTGCCGCGCTTGAGTTGAACACGCCAGCTGCCGCGACCATCATTTTCAGTTAGTACCTTTTTGACATCCTCAACCGAAGTCACATAGCTGCCGTTAATCGAATGAAGCACATCACCCACAGCCATCCCCATACGGTTAGCCACCGAACGCCTATCGATTTTCTCAATCACCACGCCCGCTTCAGGCAAGTCAATACCCATCTCTTCGATGACGGCCGGTGAAATATTGACCACTGTCACGCCCGAGAGTGGGTTATTGCCACCCAACAGCGCTTCCTCACGCGGCGGGTTTTCCGGCGGCAATTCACCCGTGAACCATGTCTCAATCGTGCGGCCATCACGTAAATAGCGGATATTGGCCTTTTCGCCCAGACCAACGGTTGCGATATAATAAGCCAGTGCGTATTCATCAAAAATTGATTGGCCGTTAACCGACAGTATGACATCTCCTGTTTTCAATCCCGATTTTTCTGCCGGGGATTTGGCCGTTACTGTGCGCACCAATGCACCCGATGGAATCTTAATTCCCATTGTTTCGGCAATATCGGCCGTTAGGCTTTGGGTAACTGCTCCGAACCATGGGCGTTGCGGCTTACCGTCATTCTGGGCAGCCACTATTGCCGTACGAACAAGATTCGAAGGAATGGCAAAACCGATACCCACAAAACTGCCGTTCTGTGAGTAAATCGAGGCATTTACACCTATCAATTCACCCTTCATATTGAGCAATGCCCCGCCCGAATTACCCGGATTGATGGCGGCATCCGTTTGAATGAAATAGGACATATCCCCGCGCCCATTATCCACCGTGCGCGCTGTGGCCGAGATAATGCCGCTGGTAACCGTCTGTCCCACTCCGAACGGATTGCCGATGGCCAGAACCAGATCGCCAACCTCTATCATCGAAGAATTACCCAGCGGCACGAAGGGGAGCTTTTCATCTCCCGCATCGATTTTCAACACCGCCAAATCGGCACGGTTATCCACATAAAGCGTTTCGGCCTTATACTCCCGCCTGTCGGAAAGCACCACCATGATGTCGATGGAATCAGCTGCCACATGGGCGTTGGTGATTATCATGCCGTCATCGCTGATAATCACACCCGAACCGAGCGAGTTTTGCACGCGCGGCGCTAAAGTGCCAAAGGCACGGTTACCAAAAAAACCGGAAAAGAAATCATCCGAGAAAAAGGGGTTAAGCCGCTGCTGCACAACTTGCTGGGCATAGATATTGACCACCGCCGGTTTGGCCTTTTTAACCAATGGAGCAAAGGATAAATCAATCTGTTGTTTGCCGGACGGCACCATCTTCATCGTATCGGCAATCGTTGTCTGCGCAAAGGCGACAAACGGAAAGAACAGCATGATTATCACAAACAAACCCAAGCGTTTCATGACAACACCTCATTTTTTAATGGAAAGAATTATACCGGTATTGTTATAGAACAAAACCGTCCGTTATCCAAGACATGAAAAAAGCCTCTGTAATACAGAGGCTTCTTTTAACTTCAAATAAAAGAAAAAGACTTACTTATCTTCTTTTTTCTCAGCCGGTGCTTTTTTAGCCGCCGGTTTTTTGGTTTCTTTTTTCTCTTCTTTTACAGCAGCGGCTTTAGTTTCTTTTTTAGCCGGTGCTTTTTCTTTCTTTTCTTCCTTAGCAACCGGAGCTTCGGCTGTCAAAGGCAAATCATCGGATACTTCTACCGGACCGCTGTCTTGACCTTTTGCGGTAACATCACGGTCAACCAATTCAATAACAGCCATCGGAGCAGCATCACCATAACGGAAGCCTGCTTTCAGAACGCGGGTGTAACCACCATTACGATCTTTGTAACGTTCAGCCAATACTTCGAGAACTTTCTTGGCGTATGTTTCATCGCGCATTTCAGCAATCAGTTTACGGTAGTTGGACAGACCGCCTTTTTTACCAAGGGTAATCAGTTTATCAACAACGCGGCGCAGGGCTTTTGCCTTGGGCAAGGTTGTAACGATTTGTTCGTGTTTAATCAGAGCAACGGACATATTGGCAAACATAGCTTTGCGGTGCGATGCCGTGCGGTTCAATTTCAATTTTTTCATGCCATGACGCATTTTCTTTTTCTCCTTGCCGTTTTTGCGGCGGTTGTATCCTCGCGGTTTGCGAAGAAAATAATACAAGCTTGCTTCCCACGCACGCCCCCGTCACTTACGGGTTTATCATGTAAAAACAAGGGCAAGCCCAACCGGGCTTGCGCTTTGGTTTATGAATTCCGTTTCTTAGAACGGCTCTTCAATTCTTTTAGCCAGCTCTTCGATGTTTTCTGGCGGCCATTCCGGCACCATCATACCCAAAGACAGTCCCATATTAGCCAAAACTTCCTTAATTTCGTTCAGGGATTTACGGCCAAAGTTCGGGGTGCGCAACATATCGGATTCGGTTTTTTGTACCAAATCGCCAATGTAAACGATGTTATCGTTTTTAAGACAGTTAGCCGAACGGACGGACAGTTCAAGTTCTTCAACCTTTTTAAGCAGGTTTTTGTTGAACGGCAGCTCGTCTTCTTTTTCTTCTTCGGTTTTAATTTCCGGTTCCAAGAAATTGATGAAGACAGACAATTGATCTTGAAGAATGCGGGCAGCAAAAGCCACAGCATCTTCCGGAGAAATCGTACCGTTTGTTTCAACATCCAACGTCAGCTTGTCATAGTCGGTGATTTGACCAACACGGGTGTTTTCCACTGCATAGGATACTTTGCGAACCGGTGAAAAGATGCTGTCAACCGGAATCATACCAATCGGCGAATCTTCGCTGCGGTTCATGACAGCAGGACGGTAACCTTTGCCTGTTTCAACCGTAAATTCGATTTTCAACGAAGCATCTTTATCCAGGTTACACAGAACCAAATCTTTGTTCACGATTTCAACATCACCGGGACATTCAATCATGCCGGCGGTTACTTCGGCCGGACCTTGAACATTCAATGTCATGTGGCGTTTTTCGGAGCTTTCGCAAACCAGAGCCATTTGTTTGATGTTCAAAATAATGTCGGTTACGTCTTCGCGAACACCCGGGATAGCGGTAAATTCATGGACGATACCTTCGATTTTAATGCTGGTAACGGCAGCACCTTGAAGTGACGACAACAGCACGCGGCGCAATGCGTTGCCTAGGGTCATACCGTAACCACGTTCCAACGGTTCTGCAACAATCGTGCTAACGCTACGCGGGGTTTTGGATGATTCTTTTACATCAAGTTTGCTGGGCTTAATCAGTTCTTGCCAATTTTTCTGTATCAAGGGTCACTCTCTCATTATTAGTGGTGATACGACAGGGTCAGTCACAATAACCGACCCCACACAAAAGTTCTTACACGCGGCGGCGTTTCTTAGGACGGCAACCGTTGTGAGGAATAGGCGTAATATCGGTAATCGAATTAATCGTAAACCCGCAAGCATGCAGACCACGCAATGCCGATTCACGTCCCGAACCCGGACCTTTTACTTCAACATCCAATGTTTTCATACCGTGTTCCATAGCAGCGCGTCCGGCAATGTCAGCGGCAACCTGAGCAGCATAAGGCGTCGATTTACGCGAGCCTTTGAAACCGTTGGCACCGGCAGACGACCAGGAAATCGCATTACCTTGGGCATCCGAAATGGTAATCATTGTATTATTAAAAGTAGAGTTGATATGAGCAACACCGGCGGTGATGTTCTTTTTAACTTTTTTCTTTGTACGTAATTGTTGTTTTGCCATAGTGTTTACCCCTTATTATTTCTTCTTACCAGCAATGGCGACAGCCGGACCTTTGCGCGTGCGAGCGTTTGTTTTAGTACGCTGACCACGAACAGGCAAACCTTTACGATGGCGCAAGCCAACGTAACAAGCAATATCCATTTTACGTTTGATATTACGCGAGATTTCCGAGCGTTTTTCACCTTCTACAAGGTAAGACGCATCAATCATTTCGCGTACTTTGGACAGTTCTTCCTCGGTCATGTCCGCAACGCGGCGTTCAGCCGGGATACCACATTCTTTACAAATGTGCTTTGCAGAAGTTGTTCCGATTCCGAAAATATATGTAAGGCCGATCTCGACCCGTTTTTTTGTAGGTATGTTAACGCCAGCAATACGTGCCACGTCTATTCTCCATTCATTCTAGTTACCAGGGCGGATATTCATTATCGCTGGAA
Organism: Alphaproteobacteria bacterium; assembly: GCA_003250865.1. Lineage (GTDB taxonomy): Bacteria > Pseudomonadota > Alphaproteobacteria > Micavibrionales > SZUA-601 > SZUA-601. The sequence continues at coordinate 12,549 of QKJH01000032.1, forward strand.
TATCCTATGTTTATTATGAGTTGATTCGCCTGTAAAACATACGAATCCATGCCCTTTTACGGACAAGTAGGGTGCATTATATGAATAAAGCACCCCAAGTCAATAAAAAGAATCAAAAAAATCAGGATTTCTTTAATTATTTTAGTATTTTGGCAATCTGGGCAGTGACAGTGTCAACATCTTGCATGCCATCCACAACGCTCAGCATCCCCTGCGCCTGATAATAGGGCAGAACCGGCGCCGTTTTCTTTTCATAAGCATCCAGACGGGTGCGCAGCGACGTTTCGTTATCATCATCGCGGCGAACAAATTCGGTTGAACCGCACACATCACAAACACCGTCAATTTTTGTCGGTTTGTTGGTATCGTGATAAGGAGTGCCACATTCCTTGCAGGAAAAGCGTCCAGTTACCCGTTCAATCAGCGCATCGACATCAACCTGGATTTCAATCACAGCCGATAGCCCAATCCCGTTTTCCAGCAGCATGGCATCCAGAGCTTTGGCCTGTTCAACCGTGCGCGGAAAACCGTCAAGGATAAAGCCGTTTTTACAATCAGACTGTGCAATACGGTTTTTAATCATTTCAACCATAATATCATCAGAAACCAAAATTCCCGCATCAATGATTTCTTTTATTTGTGCGCCAAACTCGGAACCGCTGGCAATTTCAGCGCGAAGCATGTCGCCTGTCGACAATTGCGGGATAGAAAAGCGCTCCTCAAGAATTTTAGCTTGCGTTCCCTTGCCGGCTCCTGGAGGGCCAAACAGAATGATATTCTTACTCATCGACGGCTACCCCGTAATTTTGCTTTTTTGATTAGACCTTCGTATTGGTGTGCAATCAAATGCGAGTGCATTTGTGCCACCGTATCCATAGTTACCGAAACAACAATCAGCAAGCTCGTTCCGCCAAAGTAAAACGGCATCGAGAATTTGACCATTAGAAATTCGGGCAACAAACAGATAAATACCAGATAAGCCGCACCGACTACCGTCACACGGGTCAACACGTAATCCAGATAATCGGCCGTATATTTGCCCGGACGGATACCCGGAATATAACCACCGTATTTTTTCAAATTATCGGCTGTTTCCGCAGGATTGAACACCAATGCCGTGTAGAACATGGTAAAGAATATAATCAGCAAACCATACAGCGCCATATAGGCCGGCGTACCATGCTGCATGTAACGGCTTAGATCGCCCAAAAAGCCTTCACCTGAATTGGCACCGGCAAAATTTACCAGCGTCAAAGGCATCAGCAATAGAGACGAAGCAAAAATCGGCGGGATAACGCCCGATGTATTCAGCTTAAGCGGCATGTGCGAGGATTCCCCACCAAACATACGGTTACCGACTTGCCTCTTCGGGTATTGTACGATAATGCGCCGTTGCGCCCGCTCCATAAAGACGATAAAGGCAACTACGGCAACAGCCATAGCCAAAACCATCAGCAGACCGAGGAAAGAAATCTCACCAACGCGCGAGAGTTCAAACAAACGGATAATCGCACCAGGCAATGCCACAACGATACCAGCAAAGATAATCAGCGAAATACCGTTTCCGATACCGCGCGAAGTAATCTGTTCACCCAACCACATCAGGAACAACGTCCCGCCAACCAGTGTAATTACGGTCG
>QKJH01000177.1 GCA_003250865.1 Alphaproteobacteria bacterium
GTGAAGCTAACATGAGACAAGTTGCAAGAACTTGTGGAGTCATCGGGTGGATCCTTTTACTTATTAATCCTGTATGATAGAAGAATTGCCCACAGAATCAGAAATTTTTCTTAACATTTCAACCTTTTTATCAAACAAATCCCAAATAATCGGTAAAGATGGTGCTTGGTTGTATGTATTGAGGTAAATATGCTTCTCCTGAGGCTCAAGATTGGAAAAACGCTCAACTTCTGTAAGATAAATATCAGCAAAGATGGAAGAAAAACGAGATAGCATGCGCGCATTATCGCTGTAAACGCCTTTTTCAGCCTGTGCTGACCACGATTTGACCCTATCAAGCAGGGTTTGACACACCTCTTTGACTAAAGATTCTGTCTTTTCATCGGCTGACTGTCCCAAAGCAACAACAACCGGGGAAAGCGCCTCCAGCACATCCAAGCGATCATGGGCATCCAGTTCTCCAACATGCCAACTTTGTGGAAAGAGACGCAAAGAAAAATGAGCCAGATTTTCTACAATGGTTTGCAAGCGAAAAAAATACGTATCAGAAAGAGGGGCATGGTACAACTCGTACGCCTGTTGAATAACCGGTCGTGACACGTACATAAAGCGCGGAGCAAGTCCGATGGCCGTTACACCGCTTTGCTTGAAAATGCCGCTAATATTAAATGCCATCGCCTGTACGCGTCCGAGCAAAGCACGCAATTCTTTTTCTTCGGTTTCCAAAGACAACGTCAGATGATAGTGGTATGCCAAGGAACCGATGGTTTTAGCCAAAGGCGCCAACACATGGGCCACAAAAAGAGGATCTTCTTCGTGTATAATTTTGGCATTTTCAGGGCTATCTGTAACGATGCTGCTTATTATTTCATTATCGGCCGATTCATCAACTGGCGCATCATCATTGCGTGAGACAATACGTAAGGTTGATATAAACGAAGTCGCCCCGGATTGCTCGTCTACATCATCCGTTTCGTCTTGGGACGTTTGAACGGGCGGCTTAGCATTATCAACTATTTTCTCAATGGCAGCATCGACTGTCTGATTGACAGCAGACAAATCAATTTCAGATACAGATGCTGTTTTAGGCGTTTGTACGCTCTCAACACTCTCAAGCGAGGGAGGCGCGATGGCCTCAGATTCTTCTGCTTCGATAACGTTTCCCCGAGCCACTGATTCCTGTTTTTCATTAAGCTCGGTCGTATTGGAATCCTCGGCCTGCTCTGACTGAGCAGCTTCGTCACTCTCTCCTGACAATTGTTGAGGCACATCAGCAACCCCATCACCGTCAGGCATAGCCTCTTTTTTCTTTAGCGGTAACGGAAAATCGGGCGTTTCTTCAGCGTTCCAGATATCCGCCCCGATATCCGTCAATGGTGACAAGTATTTATTTATGGCATCCATCCGCCAACCCCATTAAAATTATAAAATCTCACATACTTTATTTATATAATAACAAATCGTGATAGAAAATCTCACCTATTTTCACTACTTGCGTGTTGCCTGATTCACGATTTTTTCAATATCCTGCGTATATCCACGCAACATCAGCACCTTTCCGAATTTATCCTTGTATACCGAAAACGGTGTTGATGACATCTTCCAATTCTGCATAAGTTTTGTATTTATGTCAATCATTTCCTTGGCATCTGTGTCAGCACGCGTGCTGCTGTACTTATACGTGCCATTGGCAACCTGCATCCACGCACCCTGCTTATCGATTTGGGAGAGAATCTGAGCCCCTGCTTCGATACTCATATCGCCCAGAATTCCGACCAGAACCATCCGAACCTGAAGAGCGCCGCGATCAATATACGGCTCCAGCTCTTTCCAGAATTTTTTACAATACGGGCATCGGGCATCGGCAAATACATAAATTATTGGCGCATTTTTTGCTCCGAACGGAATATAGGACGAGTGGGAAAGGTCACGCCACAAGCGTGTGCTTGGCTCTTCCTTCATAGCATTGACTGCTTCTTTGAATTCTTGGACATTTTGTTCGACATAAGACGGCTCGTCCAAATTGACATCGGCCATATCCTTTTCGGTCACAACATTGCCTTCGGAATCAAACAAAAACCCGTTTGTTAGCAACCCGCGCCCGTCCAGAGTAGTATAAATAACCTGTGTAGCTCCATCTTTGGAGGCCAGCCACATATCCACGCTGTACCGACGGCCAATATAGTCAATTTTGGCATCCAGTTGATTTTTTAAAACCATCAAGCCCGGTATTTGCTCAGCCTTTGGCGGGTAGGACAGCATTTTACCGCTGGTTTGAGCCCACGCCGGAACAATAGCCAACATAATCAGGAAAATCGTATAAACGATGGTTTTTTGCATCCTTTAATCCTTTTTGTCTGTGAAAGAAAAAGGGCTTATTAAATCCTATAAGCCCGATTCTGATATTTAGTGTACCCCATTTTTCCGCGTCTGTTAACGTTGATTCATGATATTCAACAGAAACTGGAACAAAAGTACAAAATTATAATACAGATTCATTGCCCCCAAAATGCCAAGCTTTTGCGCCAACTCGGAATTGCCATAGCGCATATAGGTATATTTGATGTGCTGGGTATCAAAAGCCGTCATGCCCGTAAAGACGATTACACCGACCCAGGAAATCACATAATGGGTCATGGCTGACTGCATGAACAGATTGACAAGGCTGGCAATAATAATGCCCCACAACCCCATCATCAGAAAACCCCGCATGGAAATCAGACTGCGCTTAGTCACATAGCCGTAAAGGCTGGCCGACAGGAACATGACAGAGGTTACGACAAAAACACGCGCCAATGCCTCCCCCGTATAGGCCAGCATATATATTGAATAGAAAGCCCCCAGAAAAGCCGAAAAACTATAAAATGTCATACGCAAGGACGACAGCGATTTTGTATGAATTTTAGAGGGATTAAAACCGGCAAACATAAACCAGAGCAACCCGACAATCATAATGATGGAGCCAACACCACTGGCAAGAAATAGTGCCACGGAAGGAACAAGCGATACGCCATAGGCAACCAAAGCGGTAATCATCAATCCGATACCGACATTGTTGTATATGCTGTTCATATAACGACGCAAACCATCATCATAGGTTTTTGCCGTATTAACGGTCTGTTGTCCGGTATGCATATTATCAAATGACATTGTATCCCTCTTATTTGTTAAATTAGACTCTTGAAGTTTTTAAGGTGGCACTTATTATCACATAAGTCCACTTGGCAAACAAGTATATTCGGACAATAATTTAGTCCATCCCACGGAAAAATAAAGAGGAAATAATGGAAAAACGTACACTGGGGAAAACCGACATTGCCGTCACAAAAATCTGCCTGGGAACTATGACCTGGGGATGTCAGAACACGCAAGACGATGCATTTGAACAGATGGACTACGCGGTAGAACAAGGCGTCAATTTTTTTGATACGGCCGAACTGTATGCCATTCCACCCGAAGCAGAAACGCAAGGACTAACCGAAACTTATATTGGCAATTGGTTTGCCCGTTCCGGTAAACGAGCTGATATTGTTCTAGCCAGCAAAATAGCCGGAAGAAATCCCGGATTGTCCTGGATACGCGGCGGCAACCAAAAATTCGACAAAGAACAACTTAACGAGGCCTTGAACGGTAGCCTAAAACGTCTGCAAACCGATTATATTGACCTGTACCAGCTACACTGGCCAATCCGCCCTACACCGAAATTCGGCATCCGCGGCTTTAAGAATGATATAGATGAATTAAATTCTTCCGGTGATTATACCGTATATGAAGAGATGTTTCTTGAGACCATTCAAGCCCTCAATGATTTCATCAAACAGGGAAAAATCCGCCATTATGGCCTTTCGAACGAAACGCCATGGGGAGCCATGCGCTATCTGGAATTGGCACATGCAAACGGTTTACCCACCCCGGTAAGCATCCAGAATCCCTATAACCTGCTTGACCGTACCTATGAATACGGGCTGGCTGAAATCTCCATTCGTGAACAATGCGGCCTTTTGGCCTATTCACCACTGGCTGCCGGCTCTCTCTCTGGTAAGTATTTCAACGGTCAACGCCCGGAAGGCACACGCTGGGCCATAGATTTTCGCTCAAGCCGATACGATAAACCGAATGCAGAAAACGCCGTAAAAGAATACCATAGCATTGCAAAGCAATTTGGATTAGACCCTTGTCAAATGGCTTTGGCGTTTGTAGCGTCCCGTCCCTTTATGACCGCGGCCATTATTGGTGCAACCAGCATGAAACAGTTGAAATCCAATATTGCCAGCCACAGCATTACCTTAAATGACGATGTTTTGGCAGCAATTGAAGCCGTGCACGACGTTGTCCCCAACCCTTGTCCCTAGACTTTAGCGGTCAAATGGGGATAATCCCATTGCATAGCGCATCAGAGCACGTTTTAATGGCGGTACATGCCCCACCGCCATAACGCCCCATTGCCGAAGACGCTTGAATGGCGTGAATTCAATTCTGAACACGCTATTTAGAACATCGGTACCTACACACATCAATGTATTATCAAGTAAACGTTTGCGCTGATAACAGGACAAAACGGTATCACTCCCTATATCCTGTCCGTTACGCAGTGCTGTTTCCAGGACATCCAATAAAACACCGATGTCACGCATTCCCAGATTTAATCCTTGGCCGGCAATCGGATGAATGCCATGCGCCGCATCAGCAATTAAAGCTGTACGCGTTGCAACATACCCGTACGCGTGATGAAAAGATAAAGGAAACCCCTGTCTTTTTCCAATTAATCGTACGTTACCAAAACGCCTATTCATTTGCTCTGACAGGGCTCGGTTAAACCGTTCTTCCGAGCAGGACAATAAATCCGTACCAGCCGCTTTTTCCAACGTCCAGACAATGGACGAACGATAAACTCCATTTTTTTCAGCACACATCGGCACGCTTGCAAATGGCCCATAAGGTAAAAAATGCTCAATGGCCGTATTATCATGCGGTTTTTCATGCTCAATGACACAAGTCAGTGCCGTTTGCCCGTATGACCAACCAAAAGAGCGGATTTTTTGTACTTTACGCACAAAGGACTGCCTCCCATCGGCACCAACTAACAATGTTGACGCTAGAAACTCACCGTTTTTTCCAGTAATTTTGACAAGTTCGTTGGTATTTTCTATCACCTCAACACCAAACGGAGCAATATAATCTATATTTTTATGCTTCTTAACAGAGTCTTGCAGGATTTCTCGCATAAAAACATTATCAATTATCCACCCAAATCCACTTTTCTTTACTTCTTGGCTATCAAAATAGAGTTTTTTAACCATATTATCATCAATAATCTCGATTTTTTTAATTAAACACCCTCGATTAACCATTTTTTGCCACACACCCACGCGTTCAAACACATGAGACGAACCGTTCGAAATGGCCACCGTACGAATATCGTGACTTTTATCGATTTGCATTTTGGGCTCATCCTTATCCAGACAAGCTACATTTAGTCCCAGATTTCCCATGCCCAGAGCCAGAGTAAGCCCCGAAAACCCGCCGCCAATGATGATGACATCGTATTTTTTGATTTCTAATCCCGCTTTATTGACCATTTTGACCTGTTTTTTAAAATATTCTTAATGAGAAATCTGCATTATGCTATTAGACACCCCATATATAATACAACTCTAACCGAAGTACAGTTTTCAACGATGGCTAAAAAACGCGGCAGACAAGTAAAACGCACAAACACAACAAAACCGCCTTTATTTCCCCCCGAAGTAACCTCTTTTTTCAAAGAACGCTTCAAGGAAGGGTGCGGCATCGCCCTGGTCATTTTCAGTGCTTTTTGTTTTGGGGCACTTATTTCCTACCATTCTGCCGATCCGTCGCTTAACACGGGGACAACATCCGATAGCGTATTGAATTATTTCGGCCTACCCGGGGCTTTGGTTGCAGATATTTTTCTACAATCCGTCGGTTTTGCATCTTTTGTGTTCTGCTTGATTACCCTTTCATGGGGATACCGTCTGGTACGTCGCCGGGAAATGTCCATATGGGGCGGACGTATTATTGCCCTGACATTTGCCACTTTGATTATTGCTACGGCACTTGCTCCCTTTGACTTCCACATTATTGATGCAAAAATCCAGTCCGGCGGTATATGGGGACAGCTTTCCTATGCCAAAATCGAACCGCTTAGCCGGAAAATACTATCACCCTATTTTGCTTATGCCGTGCCTTTAAGCCTGTTGTTTATCGGATGTATTTCCGCCATTTTTTCGGTGGCTTTCTCCCGCGAGGAGTGGAGCGCCGGAATACACCGCTTTTTTGCCGTTATGGGGTTTCTTGCCGATATTACGATGATTACTCTTCATTCCGTACGTCGCTTTGTGGTCATGCTGTGGTGCCATTTTACCGACAGGGAACTGGATGAAGAGATTATTGAGGACAAGCCTGCCACTGCTCCCATCACGTTAAAGCGCGAAAAACCCGTCATGCGTAAAGAACCGCCGGTGACCAAAGAAAAAGTCGAACCGACAGTCGTAGTTCCAATGCAAAGCTCCTCGCAGAAAGACGCCAAGCGCAATAATACCAGCATGAGCCTGTTCATGGACGAAGGCTATACTGTTCCACCGTTGGACTTACTGCAGTTACCGTCAGGAAAACAAAAAACCATGTCTGAATCCGCGCTGAAAAAGAATGCTGAAATTCTGCATTCCGTCCTCAATGATTTCGGCGTTAATGGTGACATTGTCAAGGTCAACCCCGGCCCGGTAGTAACACTGTACGAGCTGGAACCCGCACCGGGATTGAAGTCGTCACGTGTTATCAATCTGTCGGATGACATTGCCCGCTCGATGTCCGCCGTTTCCGTACGTGTGGCCGTTGTGCCGGGACAAAACGTTATCGGTATTGAGCTCCCCAATAAAAATCGTGAAACAGTCTATTTGCGTGAAATCATTGATTCAGCCGATTATACAACCACTAAAATGCGCCTACCGCTAGTCTTAGGTAAAAACATTGCTGGCAAATCTGTCATTGCCGACTTGTCCCGTATGCCCCACTTGTTGGTAGCCGGTACAACAGGTTCAGGTAAATCGGTTGGCGTGAATGCCATGATACTTTCACTTTTATACCGCTTGTCGCCGGAGAAATGCCGTCTTATCCTTATTGACCCCAAGATGTTGGAGCTTTCCATTTATGACGACATTCCCCACCTGTTGACACCCGTGGTTACTGATCCGAAAAAAGCCATTGTTGCCTTAAAATGGGCAGTACGCGAAATGGAAGACCGCTACCGTGCCATGTCCAAACTAGGGGTGCGCAATATCGAAGGCTATAACGCCCGCATTGAACAAGCCCGCAAAAAAGGTGAAGTCCTAAGCCGCCGTGTTCAAACAGGCTTTGACCCCGATACCGGCAAGCCTATTTTCGAAGATCAGCCCATGGACATGACGGAGCTTCCTTATATTGTCGTCGTCGTTGATGAATTTGCCGATTTAATGCTGGTAGCCGGTAAAGAGGTTGAAGGAGCCATCCAACGCCTTGCCCAAATGGCTCGTGCTGCGGGCATTCACCTAATTATGGCGACACAGCGCCCCTCTGTTGACGTGATCACCGGTACGATTAAGGCAAACTTCCCCAGCCGTATCAGCTTTCAGGTTACCTCGCGCATAGATAGCCGAACAATTTTGGGCGACAACGGTGCCGAAAACCTTCTAGGGCTGGGCGATATGCTTTATATGTCAGGCGGCGGACGTATTACGCGCGTTCACGGCCCCTTTGTGGCCGACAAAGAAGTCGAAGATATCGTGGCCTTTTTACAAAAACAGGGCGTACCAAACTATATCGACGATGTAGTTGACGAAGAAAGTGATTTTGCCTCGGGCGGTATTTCCGATATGCTCGGCGGTGGCAGTAAAAATGATGAGCTATACGATAAAGCGGTTAATCTTGTTTTATCCGAGGGCAAAGCCTCAACCAGTTTTGTTCAACGTCACCTGTCAATCGGTTACAACCGCGCGGCGACCATTATTGAACGCATGGAAAAAGAAGGTGTCATATCACCGGCAAACCATGTCGGTAAACGGGATGTTCTGGTTGGCGATAACCGTCGCTAATGTTATTGATTACATACAAGGTATTTATGAATGCATGAAAAAACCGCGCTATTAATTGTTGATGTCCAAAAGGGTTTTGTGAATGACCAATGCCACATAATTCCTTCTGTTGTTGAAGCACTTCAGAATGATTTCGACTATATTGCGGCATGCCGTTTTTATAACCCGCCGAACTCACCATTTCGCAGCCAAATGGGTTGGCACAAGGTCGAAAAAGATAGCGCCGAGTTTGAGCTCGCCTTTACGCCAAAAGAAAGCGCTCTTGTGTATGACAAGCCGGGCTATTCGGGATATACGCCCGAGCTGGAATCGTGGCTAAAAAGTAATAATATTGATAAGGTAATGGTATGCGGCATTAATACGGAAGTATGCGTTCTACATACTGCTACAGATTTGTTTTTGAATGACTGGCATACGGTTGTTATCGACAAAGCATGCGGAAGTACAAAAGGAAGCGAGTATCATAATGCCGGATTATTGGCAATAAAACACTGTATTGGCGATAAATCCATCATATAGTAACAAGAAGGGGAAAATTGTGTCCAACAAAGCACTCATAGTCGTTGATCTTCAACGCGAGTTCGTTGGCTACAATCACGACTTTGTTGAAAAAATCATCGGCCTTGCAAAAACTTGGCCTACGCAGGATGTATTCTGGATGGTTTACCAGAATGCACATGACAGCCTGTTTATCCGCCATTTGGGATGGGATGAGTGCATTCATTCACCCGAGTCAAGCCTTATCCGCGCCAAAGGACTTGAACAACACAACATCGTTGAACACCACAGTTACTCCTTCCCGCTTGAGACAATTATACAATGGCAGGGAAAATATAAAGATGTTGTGCTGTGCGGGGCCGATACAGATGCTTGCCTTCTGGCCACCGCGTTTAACCTATGGGATTACAAAATCCGCCCCATTATTCTGGCTGATTATTGCCTTTCATCAGATGGTGACGAGTTCCATTTACCCGCATTAAAAATCATGAAGCGTCAGTTTGGTGAAAAATCCGTGCTCTATGGGTCCTATACAGCGCAAGATTTTCTTGGCTGAAACGTATAATATTTGTTATAGATACACCAACCCATTATTTTTATAGGATACGTGATGCCCAAATACTCTAAAAATGCCGCTTTCGGTTTATCCTGTCTTTTGCTTGGCAGTGTTACTCAACTGCCCGCTTATGCATTGGAAAAACAAGCGCCCGAAACGTCACAAAGTCTGGTTTTGAAAGCACAGGAAGAAGAAAAACTGGTCAAACAGGCCGAACAATATCTAAACCATCTTACCCACTTGAAAGCACATTTCTTGATTACAGCAGCAAACGGCCATACCGATACGGGGACATTCTATCTTCAGCGACCGGGGCGCTTGCGTTTTGATTACGATAAACCAAATGGCGATTACATCGTAGCTGACGGATTTCAGGTCCATTACTGGGACAATACCGACAAACAACATAACAGTGCCCCTATTGGCACGACCATTGCCGATTTTATCTTGCGCAAAGATATATCGCTTGACGGCGATGCCATGGTTACACGTGTCGAGGACGTTAAAGGTTTTGCAGCGATTACCGTTATTCAAACCGATGATCCCGGCACGGGCGAGCTGACGCTTTTATTTCAACAAAAGCCATGGAAACTGGTTAAATGGCGTGTTGTTGACTCGCTGGGAAACATCACCGAAACAGCACTAAGCCAACACGAATATCCCAAACGACTTGACCCTACCTTGTTTGTCTTCAAGCCCCCAAAAGGCTATGATGCCATGGAAGGCCGGTAAGAAAAAATAAAAAAGCCCCGCCGAACTACAGCGGGGCTTTTCCATTCAATCCTATTTTTAGAACATGTAACCGATTGTCGTACCAAAGAAGAATTGGTTGTTACTGCGTACAATCGGACTATCAGCAGCTTCGCCCATCAAGTGACCGTACTCGGCCGTTCCCTGAACAAACAGACCAGGCGTTACTTTGTATATTACCGTACCCGTCAACGCGGAACGGTAGAAACCGCCATCAGCATTATATTGCGCCAAACCGGAAGCTGCTGCCTGTGCCGCATTAACGCCGAAATAGGTTTCCATGAAGTCTTCGGAACCGTAATCGGCGGAAATAGACAGAATACCCTTAAGCTGGCGATTGAACAAATAGTTGTATCCCGCTTCGAACTTGCCCATGAAACCATCATGTTCGTTCAACAAATCATGATGTAATTTGACGGTACCGTAGAAGTCCTTGTACTCATAGGTAGCAAAACCGCCCCCATTGAACGTCCAATCAACATCACCCAATCCGCTCAAATGGCCGTTATCATTGGCATCACGTCCTTGCAAATAGGTAATCGACAAACCTGCCGTTAGGTTATCTTCTTTTATCAAGTTGATGCCGGCTTCATCATCACCGGAATAAGGCTGGCCGTGTACATTCAAAAACAGTAAATCCTGATAGTCCATTGTAATCATCGGCAGAAATACGGCTTCGTAGTCATCCGAACCAAGATATTCCGGGGCATAGCCCACACCAGCACCAACGGCCAAATCAAGGCCTGCAGGCAAAGAAGACGCTACTGCATTTTCTTCCTGCGCTGAAGCAACGGCAGTCATGCTGAAAACCGCAACGATAATTGTAAACAGACGGGTAAATGTTTTTACCATGATATAATCTCCATTGTTTAATTTTAATGCTAGAACAAGCATTGTCGGAAAAGAAGAAACTGTAAAATCCCTCAGGGCCAAGGATACCTTTTATTATAACCTTGCACAAGCGCAAACTTTCGAGAGCTTTTCGTAACCAGACCTTTCTTGACTTTATATGAATCAATACTAGTTAATAATTTCTTACTATGCATTTACAATAAATATTCAATTTTTCAAGGGGACTCCACATGAAAAGATATCGCTTTAATTCACTGTTTGCGGTTCTGGCGGCTGCAGTTCTGGCGGCCTGTTCTACCGTAATGCCTGATGAGGCAACAACCATTACCAGTAACGGCTCAGCTTTTGAAAGAGCATTAACACACGAGTACGGTGTATTGGCAGAAAAAGAAGCTGCTTTGTTTGATTGGAAAGATGCTTTTTATTTCCGTGACAAAACACTAGATGTATCCAAAGGCAAAATGGTCGTTTTAGCAAACGAAAAAGAATTCTCCATTCCGGATGAATACTGGGCAGAATACGAACAGAACCATGATGTTTTATCCCAGTTAATCACGAATGAAGCCATTCAAAAAGCTGCGCCAAGCCAACTGGCTATTGCGCAAACCTCGTTTGACTGCTGGGTCGAAGAAATCGAAGAAAACCTTCAACCCGACATGATTACCGGATGTTACCAGCGTTTTCACAATGCTATGACCGCTCTGGGTGTAGGCAATGAGACCTATGGCTTCCATATTTACTTTGAACATGATAGCGCCGCCTTAACAGACGCTGCAAAAGACGTTCTGAATAAAGTGGTTACCGAATACAACAGCGATGACTATACCATCGTGAAAGTTCTAGGCTATACAGACACCACAGGTTCTGATGCTTACAACATGGAATTGTCACAAAAACGGGCCGCTGCGGTAACCGATGCTTTGAAATCCAAAGGATTGAATGCCAACTATGTTGTCAAATCCTTCGGTGAAGAAGAATTGCAGGTACCGACAATGGATGGCGTTAAAGAAATTAAAAACCGCCGAGTACAGGTTATTTTGCAATAACACCAACACATAAAAGATTGGAAAAGCCCTCTATCATGAGGGCTTTTTTATTACATGATCCAAGCGGCTGTCATCTATACCGGCCGGTTCCTGATGAATGGTTACAACAGCATTCTCGTATAAGAGAAGCAGTTTTTCCTCAACTTCGTGTGTAATGTCATGCGCTTCGTTAAGTGTCAAGGCTCCATCCATTTCAAGGTGAAATTCAATGAAATATTGCCCTCCGGTCGAGCGGGTACGTAAATCATGAATAGCATGTACCTTGGGGTGATTCATGACACATTGTTTGATGGCATCCCGCTTGCTCTGGGTGAGTTCTCTATCCATCAGAACATCAATCGCTCTTTTCAAAATAACGCCGCCATTATAAACAAAATAGATGGCAACGCCCAACCCAAACAGACCATCCACCCACCCTATCGGGGTATAATATGATACTGCCAAAGCAACAATCACTCCAATATTCATCAGAATATCGCCTTTATAATGAAGACTATCCGATGCTATTCCCAATGAACCCGTCTTACGAATAACGAAAGACTGAAAAGCCACAAGTCCACCGGTCAATAGCAAAACAACCAACGTAACAAGAATCCCTACAAGCTCGTGTTCAACGGCTACAGGCGCATAAAAGCGTAGCAAAGACTGATGCCCCAAAGCAATGGCCGCAACCAGCATAAACGTTGCTTGAAACAAACTACCCAGTCCTTCGGCCTTACCGTGACCGAAGCGGTGCGTGGCATCAGGAGGGCGCACAGCATGAAACATGGCATACGCCATCGAAGCCGAAACAATCACATCCATAGCCGAATCCAGAACACCGGCCATCATGGCCATGCTGTTTGTTATTATGTATGCATAGATTTTAAGAAAAAGGATTATCAGCGCTGTAAAAACGCTGGCAATTGTTGCCGACAATTTCAGACTGTTTGGTTCATTCACGGCTATATACCTCTTTTTCTTACTTTACCTGTCCGTTTTGATAGGAAAAACCGATTTTGTCAAAGTTTTTTGTCGAAATGAAAGAACATATTTGATATTTTCACACATCGCGTTATAAATAATAGTGCAGGTTTCCGAGTACATTAACCGTATAATAACCGTACCTACTCATTGACCCTTTACAGATATACGAGGTTTAACATGTTTAAAAAAATCACTACGCTTGCTCTTGCAGCTCTTTTCGTTGTTTCGTGCGCCAATCAATCCGGCACACAGCCAAACGTTACCAAACGTGATGTCGGGGCACTTTCCGGTGCGGTTATCGGCGGTGTTCTCGGCTCGAGAGTTGGCGGCGGTAGCGGCCAGTTGTGGGCAACGGGTGCCGGTGCTGTGGTTGGCGCTTTGATTGGGTCGGAAATTGGCCAATCTTTGGATAAAGCCGACCAAATGTACGCCGAACGCGCATTTCAAACAGCCCATACCGCTCCGCTTGGCGAAACCATTTCCTGGAACAATCCGGAATCAAGCCACCGCGGTTCATTCACACCGGTTCGTGAAGGACGCACCGTTCAAAGCAACCTACCGTGTCGTGAATACGAAACAACCATTTACATCGACGGCCGCGCCGAAACAGGCACCGGAACCGCCTGTCAACAATCTGACGGTCGTTGGGAAATCGTCCAATAATTTTGAATAAAAAAGGAAAGTAAAAAAAATGACATCAACAACGGGATTTATGCAAGGCAAACGCGGTCTTATCATGGGCGTTGCCAATGATCGCTCCATCGCATGGGGGATTGCAACGGCACTCCACGAACAAGGCGCTGAGCTTGCCTTTACCTATCAGGGGGATGCGCTTCTTAAACGCGTGAAACCTCTGGCCGAGGGTATCGGCTCAACGTTGTTGATGCCTTGTGATGTTACGGATATGGATAGCATTGACGAAGCCTTTACCACACTTGAGAAAGAGTGGGGCAAAATCGATTTTATTGTGCACGCCATTGCCTATTCGGATAAAAGCGAACTGGATGGACGCTATATTGACACAACACGCGACAATTTCCTGCGCACAATGGACATTTCCGTCTTTTCTTTCACCGCTGTAGCCAAACGTGCCGCAGCGCTGATGAAAGAAGGCGGTTCCATGGTTACCCTTACCTATTATGGTGCCGAACAGGTTATGCCGCACTATAATGTTATGGGCGTTGCCAAAGCTGCTTTGGAAGCTTCGGTACGCTATCTGGCCGAAGATGTTGGTCGTGACGGCATCCGCGTTAATGCCATTTCAGCCGGCCCTATTAAAACATTGGCCGCCAGCGGCATCGGTGACTTCCGCTTCATCCTGAAAT
>QKJH01000205.1 GCA_003250865.1 Alphaproteobacteria bacterium
GGAAGACGGCTGGATTTATTGGAGCCCAGCCCCATGGACATCGAGATTGAGGACATTGCCCACGGGTTGTCGCGGGTGGCGCGCTGGAACGGGCAAACCTCGGGTGACTGGTCGTTTTCGGTAGCTCAGCACTGTATGTTGGTGGAGGAATTACTGTCCCATGTGGTCAGTGACAATGTCATTACGCGTGAGTTGCGCCTGCTTGCCCTGATTCATGATGCGCCGGAATATGTGATTGGCGATATGATTTCACCGTTTAAAAATGCGCTGGGCATTGATTACCGCAAATTTGAAAGCAAATTGGACGAGGCCATTAATATCCGTTTCGGTCTGCCGGCCAAAATTACACCGGAAACCAAGAAAATCATCAAAGCGGCGGACAGAGCCTCGGCCTGGCTCGAGGCTACGCAATTGGCCGGTTTTTCAAAATCCGAAGCCGACAAGTTCTTTGGCAAGCAAAAAGCCAAAACGATGCGCATGAAAATCGAAGCTTTACGCCCGTGCGAGGCCAAAAGCCTGTTTATTGAACGGTTCAGCGAATTGTTACAAGAGTAAGGAAAAAAAGCGGTATGTCTTTGATTGAAGCGATTGTCTGGGATTTGGGAAATGTGCTGGTTAGCTGGAATCCCATGGATTTATACGAACAGCTTATTTCGGATAAAGATAAGGCACAATATTGGGTGGATAGTGTTTTTTCCATGGAATGGAACCAACTTGCAGACAGCGGTATGTCCTATGCCCAGGCCAATCAGGTTTGGTTGAATAAATTTGACACCGACTATCCGGAAAACAAGTTGAACTATCCGCCCTATAAGAAATTGGTTGAAGCATACGGTCATTATGCACAAGAAGCGCACGCCTATCTGTTGGCTGATAGCATTGCATTGCGTGACGGGTTGCGTGCCGATGGTTTTATTACCATGGCCTTGACCAATTTTTCTTATGAAAGCCTGCCCAAGGTTAGCGCGGCGCACGGTAACAAGCTGGACAGGGAGTTTTTCGATTATTTTATGATGTCATCGGAAGTACGTCTGACAAAACCGTCCCGTGATATCTTTAATCTGCTTATTGACGAAGCCGTAAAACAATTCGGAATTGATGCCGGCCAGATTCTTTTTATTGATGACAGTGAAAAAAATGTTATCGCGGCCGGGCAGTGTGGTTTGAACACCATTCATTATCAATCGGCACAGGATTTACGCCATCGTCTGACACATGATTTTGGCATTAAAAACACCCATATCCCCGTGTGCGAAAGCCGAATAAAGGGAAAAAATCTTGGTAAACTTCCTTTTTTAAGGTAAAAAGCCCGAACTTTCACATCAAGAGTTATTTTTATTGACATAATATTAATATATTATGTATAGTATTCTAGGTGAAAAACACACGCTGTCTTAATAATAAAAAACAGTTATAGAATAGGGAATTAACATGACTATCGTTTTGAATAATCTGATTAAAGGGCAATCGGTTGAAGTGGCCGATTCGGATATTGCCCGAGCCACCCAAACCGGTGAGCTGATGAAACACCCGTTTGAGCCTGGTCATCCGTTAATGGATCGCCTTTATGTCTGTGCCAAAACGGAATTTGATGAAGATAACCGTGTTTTGCGCGTTATTGTCGATGATGAAACCCCGACCGTGGCCATGGATAATGCTCTGGCTGATGAATTGACGGAAAAAACCGGTCGTCAGGTTCTGGCTGTTCCGCGTATCCGCAGTGGCCAGGATACAACCGATTATACCTTGCTTTCCAGTGGTGGTTTTTTGAAGGTTGAGGACAAATTTGTCGTGTTTGAACGCACGGTCACGGCACCGAACGGCAATGTTATTGCCTGGCCGAAAGCCAAAAACAACCCGATGGGTCGCGTTGACGGCATGGTTTCCAATATTGCCTACAAGGAAATGGCCGAAGAAATTGCCATGTATTCCGAAGTGGAAATCGGCGGTAAATCCTATATCCAACCGTATTACTATGAAATGGAAAAAACGGGTGAAACCGGTATTGCAGTGGAACGCAAAATGGAAATTTTTCGCGAACTGGCCGATGATATGACCAAACAGGGTAAACCGTTCGTTGGTAATTTCCTTGAGCCCAAACCGCTGACGGCACGCCCGGATAAGTCGGTTGAAGATCAGATGTGGACCGTGCGCACCGAATATAACGGTGAAGTGATTGACGAGGCCAAATTGCTGGTTGTTGAATCCAAGGGCGAACGGACAATCGAAACGGCGACGGCAATCGATGTCGATGTGCCGGAAGGTTATGATTTGAAAATCCTCAGCTTTGAACCAACCGGACGGCAGACATTCCGGGTGTCACGAGGTGATTTGGCCATGGAAATTATGAAATGGGCCAAAGGGGAAGAAACAGTCTATGATGCGCAGCAGGATCGGGACGTTGTTCTGGGCGGCGCCTTGCCGATTACCAACGCCTTGTTCGGAATGCGCGAGGCCTATGCAACGCCAAAAGATTTATCTATGGATATGCGTACAATGACCAAACTATGTGATTTCATTCGTGACGAACATCAAAAGACTATTCAATCGGATAAAAAACAAGAGCCGCCAGGAGCAATTATTCTGTTTAGCCGTTTGCATCCACGTATGTTGGGGTAGCGCAACAGATAAACAGGCCAGGCTTTCCAAAGGACTATCCGGTAAAATAAGAAAATACGAGGGTGATAGTGGTGGAAGACGGAAGAGAATATAACAGGACAAGAGGGCTTGATGTCACAGCCTTGACCCATGAGGAGATTAATCGGGCAACGCGAACGATTGATTTAATCAAGAAACCGTTTGCCCACCACGAGCCTTTGGCCGATAAGGTTTTTATTACGGCTATTCCCAAAATCAATGCCCGTCTTCGGACGGTAGATTTGTTTATTGACAAAAATACGCCAACCGTGGCCATCAACAGCCGTCTGGCCGCCGAACTGTCCGCAATAAGCGGGCGGAAAGTCTTGTCCGTGCCACATATTCGCAGCGGTCATGATAAAAGCAAACATTATCTTTTTTCGGCTGGCTGTTTTGTTAACATTGGCGGACGTTATCTTGCGTTCGAACGGAGCATGAAAGATATTCACGGCAATCTGATCAGTTGGCCTCAGGCCATGAATATCCCCATTGGCCGTGTTGATGGACGAATTTCGGCTATCCCGATGAAAGAGCTTTCTGAAGAAATTTTCCTATTCACACAGAATGTCGTCCAGCACAAGAAAACAATCCAGCCCTATCAGATTGTCCATGCGGTCACAAAAGATTCCGGTGTTTCTGTCGGATGTAAACAGGATATGTTTGCCGATATGCTGGCGGATTTGGAAAAACAGAAAATACCGCTAATGGGCGAAGTCTTACCGGTGAAAACCCTGTGGGCCGAGGATGATAAGGATTTTGATAACGAACGCTGGACGGTTTCGACCTTTTACGAGGGGAAGCTGATTGACCGTAAAAAGCTGTTGATTGTCCATTCAGTCAATGAGCGTACCATTGAAATGGCGGATGCCCTTCGTCTGGACTTGGGTGAATTACCCGAGGAAAAGCTGAAAATATACAGCTTCGAACCCTATGCCAAGCCAGCCTTGAAATTGGAAAAAAGGGATGTGGCCAATGTCATTATGATGTGGGGTAACCGTCAATCCAAAATATACGACAAGTCATTACTAAGGGATGTAGTCGTTGGTGGCGCTTTGCCGATTATGAACGCCTTGTTCGGGCTGTCCAAAGCGTATACCACGCCGGATTCTTTGCGCCAGGACATGGGAGCAATGAATACCCTTTTCTGTT
>QKJH01000152.1 GCA_003250865.1 Alphaproteobacteria bacterium
TTTTGTATACTAAACGGTATGCCAAACTGTATACCAAAAAGGATTACAGGGGATTCGAACCCTTTTGCTCCCCTGATAAGCTGTTGATAAATAACAAAAAAGCCAGCTAAAAGCTGGCTTAATTTGGTATCCCCAAGGGGATTCGAACCCCTGTTGCCTCCGTGAAAGGGAAGTGTCCTAGGCCTCTAGACGATGGGGACATAGTCTCGTCACTTGGTAGGCGTGTTTTTATCATAAGCCCATTTCAAAAAGCAAGCACTTTTTTACGAAAAAATGCTTTTTTTCGTCCTTACCATGCGGGGGCGGCGTCCGAGAGGATAAATTGGGCGGATTTACGGCCGCGCCACTCGTTTATCTGTAGGGTTCCGGCCAGATGGACGGGGCGGTTGAAACAGTCTTTCATCAGGGTTTTTCCTAAGGGGGTATCGGCAGCTTTCCACGCCATAACGGTTAAGCTGCCATTGCGCATAGCATCGCCGACAATCAGGCGCAAATGCACGTCTTTGAGGACATCGACCTTTAGAATACGGCAATCCATCAGGGCAAGGCGCGGTTCGGGATTGCCTTGGCCGAACGGTTCCATGGCCGATAGGGTTTGTGCCAGCTCGACCGTGGCACCTTGTGCCGAGAGAATGGCATCAATCGGCAATTCGGGCTTAAGCGGTTCGGAACCGTGTTTTTTCGAGATATGCTCGTCGACGAATTTTGCAAATTCAAGGATTCTATCTTTCTCAACGGTTAGGCCGGCCGCCATTTTGTGCCCTCCGCCGGCTATCAGCAGCCCGTTCTGCCGCGCGGCAATGACCAGAGCCCCCATATCCACGCCGTTTACCGAACGTCCCGAACCCTTGCCGATGCCGTCTTCGTCGATTGTAATGACAAAGGTCGGGCGGTTGGTGCGTTCCTTTAACCTGGCGGCAACGATGCCGATAACACCGGGGTGCCAGTTGTCACCTGCCACGCATACCAGATGGTTTAATTCGGCGGACTGTTCCTCCATCAGGTGGAGTGCCTGTTCCAGTGTTTGTTTTTCAATGTCTTTGCGGTCATCATTGTGGTTGTCCAGAATGGTGGCAATTTCCTGTGCCTTAATCGGGTTGGTTTCAGTCAGCAGCTTTGCTCCCAGCGAGGCATCGCCGACCCGCCCGCCCGCATTGATACGCGGCCCCAGAACAAACCCCAGATGAAAACCCTGCGGAGCCGAAGTGACATCGGCTACATCCAGCAACGCGGTAATGCCGATATTATGCCGTTTGGCCATGATTTTCAGCCCTTGAGCAACAATGGCACGGTTCAGGGTTTTCAGCGGTACGACATCGGCCACGGTTCCCAGCGCGACAATATCCAACAATCCCATCAAGTCCGGTTCGGCATGGCTGTTAAAAAAGTCGGTGGTGCGCAGATATTTGACAATCTCAATCAGGGTAAGAAACGTTACGCCGCACGCGGCCAGATGCCCTAGCGAGCCGTCCTCGTCCATGCGGTTCGGGTTAATCACGGCCAGCGCCTTGGGCAGCTTCGGTTCGGCGGCATGGTGGTCAATAATCAGCACATCCAGTCCGATGGTGTGGGCAAACTCCGCCGGTTCAAACGCCGTTGTCCCGCAATCGAGCATAATGACCAGTGATGCGCCTTCGTCCTTGATGGATTGCAGGGCATCATTGTTCGGGCCATAGCCTTCGGTCATGCGGTCGGGGATGTAGATGGAGTGTTTTGTATGTCCGAGTGTTGTTAAGAATCGGCTCATTAGGGCAGAGGAGGTGGCGCCGTCCACATCGTAATCACCGAAAATGCAGATTTTCTCGCCGGAACGAATGGCTCGTTCAATGCGTTTTGCTGCTTCATCGGTTCCTTTTAACGGAGAAAGGTTGGATAGATAATATTTAAGGCGCGGTTCAAGAAATGCGCCTATATCACTGATTTCAATATCGCGTGCGGCCAATATTTGTGCCACGACAGTCCCTAAACCGTGCCGCTGGACAATGGTTTCGGCTTTGCGCTCATTATACGGTGATAACACCCATTTCTTCCCCGAAAAAGATTCGGCAAAATTAAAAGGTGAACTATCTGATGGTTGGGATGCTGTCTCGCTCATATCGTCAGACTAGGCGGAATGATGAGGGGTTTCAAGCGCTTTGTCCGGTTTTTGTAAAAAATCGGGTTTGGCGCGCAGGATTTTAGGTGTATCATGCGTTACAAGAGTATCGACAAACGGTAACATCAGGAGAACAACATGAAAGCGAATAAAATTTTATTGGTTGCGGTGAGTGTCATGGCATTGGGCGTGGCTATGCCGGTTATGGCGCAGGATAGTGGCGATACTTCAACAACGTCGAGTGATACAGCACGTCCCGATAAGGCCGGTAAAGGGAAACGTGACTTTCGTGAAAACCGCCGTGATCGCGGTGAAGATTTCCGTGACAGACGCGAAGATCGCCGCGATGAAATGGAAGATTTTTGGGATGAACAGCATGATGGCGGACCGCGCGACCGTATGGAGGATCGCCGTGACAGACGTGAGGATGTTCGTGATAGACGTGAAGACTATCGTGACCGGATGGAAGACCGTTACGATCGTCGCCATGGACCGGATAGCCGCGACGAGGACTATGAACGCGGTGGTGAAGGCATGAGAGGCCCTAAGGATAATGTCCATGGTCAGGGAAAAGGCAAGGGGCTTTCCGATGAACGGCGTGAGGCCATTCGTGAGAAACTGGAAAGCCTGAGCCCAGAGGAACGCAAGGCAGAAATTGCCAAAATGCGTGCCGAACACAAGGAAAAGATGGAAAAACGGTACGAAGAGCGCAAGAAACGCTTTGATGACCGTTGGGATAATGCTTCTGACGATGAACGCACTAATATCTGTGAACGGGCGGCTGAACGCTGTGCCGATATCATGGGCAGTAAAATGTGCGAAGAAATCATGGGTAAGTGCCAATAAGTCATGCAATAACGCATGACTATAAAAGCGGGGAATACGGCGTATGAAAAAAACGGACACCAGTTTGCATGACCGTGAGCTTATGCGCCGTATTGCCGCTACGCAAGACAAGGAAGCGTTTCGGCAATTGACCCGTCTATACATGCGTATGATTTTTGCCATTGCCTTTCGCATGGGATTTAATAAAGAAGATTCCGAAGACATCGTGCAGGAAACATGGGTACGTGTCTGGCAAAAATCCGATAGCTGGCGTGATGATGCCGGTGCTTCGGTTAAGGCATGGGTAGGGCGTATTGCCTATAATCTGTGTCTGGATGAAAAACGCCGCATCAAACGCACAGGCGGGCAAGCGGATGATATCGACCCTGATACATTGCAGAGCGGACGCGAGGATAGTGCGGCACAGACACACACAAAGCAGGTACAGCGGATTATCGGTAAATGTTTGGCAGCCTTGCCCGAAAAACAGAGAGCGTCGGTTGTTTTGTGCCACTATCATGGCTATAGCAATGCCGAAGCGGCACATGCTTTGGGGGTAAGTGTCAAAGCCGTTGAATCATTACTGATACGGGGGCGGCGCACGTTGAAAAAACAATTGGGGCAGTCCAAACAGGAGCTTATGTCATGGATATAAAGTACGAAGGTTTTGATGACAAAGAACTGGATGCCGTCCTGAATGCCATGGCGGTACCCGAATTTGATGGTGATACCATGGAAAAACGGATTATGGCCGCCATTGAACGTGGTGCCATTGCGGCCAAATTCAAGCCGCAATCACAATCTGACACGTCACGCCGCTCATTCTGGCGCACTTTGGGAAGAGAAACCCTTGGTATGGCGA
>QKJH01000151.1 GCA_003250865.1 Alphaproteobacteria bacterium
CGTCAGGTACTTGAAGTTAAAGATATCTAAACTTATATTGTGTTTAGTAGTATCTCTTCGTACCTAAAAAAGGCTTCACAGTAAATGTCAGCGACAATCACTATTGCTCTTGATGCTATGGGGGGTGATAGAGCTCCGCAAATTGTTATCAAAGGCGCAGCACTTGCCTATCGCAAGATGGGTAATGGTCTGCGCTTTTTGGTTTTTGGGGATGAACAGCAAATCATCCCTTTAATTAAACAAGAGTCCGGACTTGAAAGCGTATGCGAGGTTGTCCATACCACGCAAGTAGTCAAGAACGAGGATAAACCTGCGCAGGTTATCCGCTCGGGACGTGAAAGCAGCATGTTCAAAGCTATCCAATCCGTTGCCGAGAAAAAAGCCGATTGTATCGTTTCAGCCGGCAATACCGGCGCATTGATGGTATTGTCGCGTTTGCTTTTGAAAGCACTTCCCGGTGTTGATCGTCCTGCGATTGCCGCTATTATGCCATCCGAAAAGAACGATGTTGTCGTATTGGATTTGGGCGCTAATGTCGAGGCGAATGAGAATAACCTTTTGCAATTTGCTATTCTCGGCTCACTCTATGCGCAAACGGTTTTGAACGTATCCAATCCTTCTGTTGGTCTTCTCAACGTTGGGGAGGAACAGCAAAAAGGACGTGAGAGCGTTAAAAAGGCCGGGCAGCTTTTGATGCAATCCACACTTCCCGGTTATTACCACGGCTTTGTCGAAGGCGATGATATTGCCAAAGGTACGGTTGATGTTGTTGTAACAGACGGCTTTACGGGTAATATTCTGCTCAAAGCCATCGAAGGAGCCGCCAAGTTGATTACGAATATCATGAAGGCTTCTTTTTCCAGCTCGCTGCTGGCCAAAATAGGTGTGGTATTTGCCGCCCCAGCTTTAAAGAAAACAAAAAAACGCGTTGATCCGCGCCGCTATAACGGTGCCATTTTTCTGGGGTTGGCCGGTGTTGCCGTTAAAAGTCACGGCGGCACGGATGAATATGGTTTTTATCGTGCCATTTGTTCGGCAGCAACCATGATTAAAAAGAATTTCAATGAACATGTATCCGAGGAAATGCGGAAACTTCACGAAAAAAGCGAAGTGGAATCGTCTCTCCATGAAGGTACTTCACAGAAAGAGGCTGTTTTATGATTCGCTCCCGTATTGTTTCGTGCGGCGGTTATTTGCCGGAAAAAGTTGTTACCAACGAAGATTTGGAAAAGATTGTTGATACCACAGCCGACTGGATAGAACAGCGCACCGGTATCAAACAACGCCATATTGCTCAGGATGATGAAACAACAGTGTCTCTTGCTGTTAAGGCATCCAAAATCGCTTTGGAAAATGCCAATCTTTCTGCCGAAGACATTGATATGGTGATTGTCGGAACGACAACGCCGGATATGACTTTTCCGTCCTGCGCCGCCCTGATTCAGCGCGAGCTGGGGGTAAAACCGGGTAAAATCGCTTTTGATGTTCAGGCAGTGTGCTCGGGTTTTGTTTTTGCTTTGACTACGGCCAACAGCTTTATTGCCACCGGACAGGCCAAGCGTGCGCTGGTTATCGGTGCGGAAACGCTCAGCCGCATTATTGACTGGGATGACAGAACAACCTGTGTACTGTTCGGTGATGGTGCCGGTGCCGTTATTATCGAGGCTTGCGAAGGCGAGGGGACAATTGACGATACAGGTATTTTATCAACCCATTTGCATACCGAAGGACAATTGGCTGATATTCTGTGCGCATCGGGTGGAGTTTCCACGTCTGGTGAAGCCGGATTTATCACCATGGAGGGCAAAGAAGTCTTTAAACATGCTGTTACGCGCCTGGCCGATGTCGTTGATGAAACGCTGGAGCATAACGGTATCACCAAAGAAGACATTGACTGGCTTGTACCGCATCAGGCCAACTCGCGTATTATTGAGGCTACGATGCGTAAACTGGATTTGCAATCTGATCAGGTTATTATAACCGTTCAGAACCACGGTAATACGTCGGCGGCATCGATTCCATTGGCGTTGTACGAAGGCTATAAAAACAATGCTTTCAAAAAAGGTGAACTCCTCCTGCTCGAAGCCATGGGCGGCGGTTTAACTTGGGGAGCCTGTTTGGTTCGCTGGTAAAGACAAAAAAGTACAAAAATGTAAAAAAGATTGATGCGATGGCTTGCAATTTCAAAAAAATTGTATGAAAATGCCACAACGCATTGTAAAAAGGACTAAATTAACTAACAAAAACTATGAAAGGGAATGAGTAACATGTCCACACAAACACTTACACGCGCAGACCTTAGCGAAGCTGTCTATGAACAGGTCGGTTTGTCCCGTAACGAATCAGCATCGTTGGTCGAGCAGGTCATTGAAGAAGTGATTAGCGCGCTGGTTGCCGGGGACAATGTAAAGATTTCCTCTTTCGGAAGCTTTATGGTGCGTCAGAAAAACGAACGCGTTGGCCGTAACCCGAAAACGGGCGAAGAAGTGCCAATCGACCCGCGTCGTGTTATTTCATTCCGCGCTTCGCAAGGTTTGAAAGAAGAAGTAAACAACAAAGGCTAATATTACTGCTTTTGAGCGTAATAAAAGTATGATTTGAACGGAGTAACATTTTGGTAATCGGTTTGTCACAAAGCGATAACTCCACGGAAAAACGGACACGTAAGTCACGTGTTCGTAAATCCAGTACGGCTTTCCGCACGATTAGCGAAGTGGCAGACGACATCAATGTTGCTCAACATGTTTTGCGTTTTTGGGAATCGAAGTTCAAGGAAATCCAGCCGCTTAAACGCGGTGGCGGTCGCCGGTACTATCGTCCCGAAGACGTTGAGCTGATTAAAAAAATCCACAATCTTCTGTATAATCAGGGCTTTACCATACGTGGTGTGCAAAAGCTGTTGAAGACCGATAAAAAGCTGGAAACGCTAGATGTGGATACGTCGGTTGCCGATTTGGTAATCGAGGAACGTAACAGCAACAATGCCGCGGCAAGTCTGTTTGATACAGCCGGCAAATCGGGTAACGATGAAATGACCCGCAAAGCCCTGAAAATCCTGCTCGAGGATTTAAAATCCCTGCGTTCCTTGCTGAACGCCTGATTTTCTCACTTAATTTCCATTAATCTGTTTTTTCTGTTTGCAATTCAGCCCTCGGGATGGTAGTTAATGCGTTGTGTCGGGCTATAGCGCAGTCTGGTAGCGCGTTTGTCTGGGGGACAAAAGGTCGTGGGTTCAAATCCCGCTAGCCCGACCATTTTAAACTTTTCCTGCCCTTTGAGTACACCGGCAATAAATAGGCCAATAATCATCAGCACAATAGCCAATTCAACCAGCGTAAAACCTCTGTTTTTTTAGGATTTTACTCCGTTTTGTAATGTTTTCAGTCCCGATCACTCATGGCAATGGTGATTTCAAGGGCAGCCAATGCGCGGCGCAGTTCGTGCATTGTTTCTTGCAGGGCTTCACGCTCTTTTTCTCCCTTTTTCTTTGACCAGGTCGCATAGGCTTCGTTTACGGCATCACTGGATGTTTTCAAACGCGTGTCGAGCGGTACTTCATTTTCACCGGCCGTTGGGCGGGTAGCGCTCTTTTTCACAGGTTTGGACGATTCAACAGCGCGTAGGGTAGTGCGGGGAGAGGGGGTATCATTCATGGTGGCTTCCTTAAGCAAAGAAATGGTTCTATAAATAATAAAAAGATGGGTTTAAAAACATGTTAAAGAAACGTAAACTGGCGCAAATAAATTTTTCAAGGTCTGATTCTGTGTTCTTTCGTTTCC
>QKJH01000064.1 GCA_003250865.1 Alphaproteobacteria bacterium
CCAATGGGAATGTTCTTTGCCTGGGTCCAACTGAGGATGTTGCTGTTTGATATGCATGATTTTACGCGTTCTCCATTTTTTCAATGAAGAAAGTAGCAACAAAGACACGGTAGAACGTCAATAATTATGTAAACATATATCAGAGTAATTTCAACATATCACCGCGCCGGTTTAATATATCCTCTGGGGACAGTTTTATAACAGGAATACCGTTTTTCTGTGCTCTTTCCATTTCAACCTGAATACCGTGCGAATTTTCCCATCCCGACAGTTTTAATACAATCAAGCCGTTGGATTGCAGGATAATGGCATTGGCATTTTTGGCAAATTGCTGAGCATAATCGGCCTTGTTTACCTGATTGATGGTGAACACAGCATCGTTATGAAGCGTCAGGCTAAAGACATGGATACCCATTTTTATCAGTTCAAATGTCAAACGGGCTGTTTCTTCAACCCGCTCTTTTTGTACTTCTTCCGTGCCCGAGTACGGGCTGGCCACACAGTAAAACATATCATCTCTCCGTTTTATAAGATTGAACCTCCGCTGCTTTACTCTTATCCGTCCACCACAGGGTTTCAGGCGATAAATCATATTCAGGTGAAATATCCGGCTGGCTGAATTTATTCCAATACGCCAGTCTATAGGTATTGATATGCCATTGCGGAATGACATACTCACCCCACAACAACACCCTATCAAGCGCCCGCGTGGTTGCCACCAACGTTTCATAGTCGGATGCATGGATAACGCCATCAATCAAGGAATCAACCACCGGATTTTTAATACCCATCAGGTTACGCGAGCCATTGACATCGGCTTTTTCACTGCTCCAGTAATCAGCCTGTTCATTACCCGGCGACAGGCTTTGTCCAAAAACCGCCACCGTAATATCAAAGTCAAACCCGTCAATGCGGTTCTGGTATTGTGAACTGTCAACCATGCGTAAGGTAGCCTCGACGCCAATTTTTTTCAGATTGGCAATAAAAGGCAATATCCATTTCTCAAAGGCCGGCGATTGCTCTAAAAACTCGATTTTCAGAGGGTTACCGGTTATATCAACCATTGCGCCATCCTGCATCGTATAACCCGCCGCTTGCAGCAACTCAACCGCTTTGCGTAGATTGTCACGGTTATTACCACTGCCGTCTGTTTCCGGCACGATATAGGCTTGGGTAAACAACTCTGTCGGTAGTTGGTCTTTGTATTCGTTCAGGATGTCAAGTTCTTTGCCTTCGGGTACGCCGGAGCTGGCCATATCAGAGTTGGAAAAATAGCTGTGGGTGCGTTTGTAGGTGCTAAAGGCAAACTGCTTATTCGACCATTCGAAATCAAACGCATAGGCCAACGCCTTGCGCACGCGTTTATCGGCCAGATACGGACGACGCGTATTGATAACAAAGGCCTGCATGCCGGTCGGGTTTCCGTGCTCGATTTCCTGTTTGGCCATTATGCCGTCCCGAACCGCTTTGGTGTCATAGGACAGCGCCCAGTTTTTGGCAATATTCTCAAACCTGTAATCATACTCGCCGGCAAACAGAGCCTGTAGAGCAATATCAGCATCACGGTAATAATCAATCCGGATGGTATCAAAATTGTACTTCCCCTTGTTTACAGGCAAATCAGCGCCCCAGTAATCCGCTACGCGCTCGTAGGTGATAGAGCGACCGGCATCAAAGGATTTTACTTTATACGGCCCGCTGCCCAACGGCACGTCCAGTGTTGTGGCGGTGAAATCCTTGCCTTCCCAGTAATGTTTGGGCAATACAGGCATTTGCCCCATAATCAACGGCAGTTCACGGTTATTGGCTGTTTTAAAAGTGAATTTGACGCTGTTTTCGTCCAACTTGTCCACCGATTGCACGGCCGCGTAATAGGCACGGTAAAACGGATGTCCTTTTTCCAGCAACGTGTTGAATGTCCAAACCACATCATCGGCGGTTATCGGCTGACCGTCGTGCCAGTGTGCCTTCGGATTCAGATGGAACGTAATGGATGAACGATCCGCAGGAACATCGATTGTTTCAGCGATTTTACCGTATTCGGTAAATACTTCGTCATCGGATTTACCCAGCAAAGTCTCATAGGTAAATCCCAGACCGGCCGCCCCCATCCCCTTGAGTGTATAGGGGTTAAGCGTGTCGAACGTACCAATGGCAGCTTGAGAGAACTCCCCGCCTTTCGGAGCGTCGGGATTGGTATAATCAAAATGAGTGAAATCAGCCGCATATTTCGGCGTACCATACATGGCAATGGCATGTGCTCCGCTTAGCTCTTGAGCATTGGCTACAGGAACTATCGCCAGAAAAATTCCCGTGATAATAACAATAAGAGTGGTTGAAAGATGTTTCATGACTTATTCCCCCGTGGACAACTATTTTGGAGCCCCGAACAAATAGCCCTGTCCATAATCAATATAAAGATTAATCAAATTCATCATTTGTTTTTCAGTTTCGACTTTTTCAACAATGACCTCGACATTGGCGGCTTCGATTTGCGCCTTGAGCTTGCGAATACGGTTCAGGTTGCCCTTGTCCTGAATTTCTTCCAGCAGACGGTTGGCATCGAATTTGATAAAGCTGATGCGTTTTTCTTCCAATGCAATTGTATCAATGCCCAGCAGCTTGACCTGATCCATGGAAAAACGACAGCCCAGCTTGTCCAGTCCGTCAATGATGCGCTTGGTATCGGACTTCAGATTGGCCAAATCCGCCTGTTTCATCTCGAAAACCAGACGCGGTGCCAATTGCGGGTTCATATCGAGAAAATCAATCAAATCGCTCATGAACGAACGGTTATTCAATGTCTCAGCCGATATATTACAGAAATAGGCCGAAGATACATCGTTGCTTTTATCGTTCCGCAGGAGCTGTAGCGTGCGCAGTAAAATAAGATTATCGATAACCGGAACCAGATTGGCATTGGCAGCTAACGAGATAAAACGTCCGGCCGAGATATAGCCCTCATCCCCCAGCTTAATTCGTGAAAACACCTCGTAGTGACGGGTCTTGCGTTGCGGCAGGGTAACAATTGGTTGGCGGATAATATCAATTTCATTGTTTTTGATGGCCACCTTGACAAGTTTCAACAAATCATTATCGGAGACCTTGGCTTCAACCCGGGCTTTTTCAGGAATTTCATCCGCGCGAGCCAAATCATCGTCATCCTGCTCGGCTTTTTGTGGAGGCGGCGGTGCGGCTTTTTTGTCTTCGCTAACCTTGCTCAGCTCATCTACAGCGGCTTCAAGCATCTTTTCATCGTTGCGCTTGGCCAAATCCTGTGTGGCTTCATCATCAATCCCCAGCGTATTTACCATTCGGCGCAACATGGCGATGTAATAGCGGTGCCGCGAGATTTCCTGCTCGTTCTTTTCAATCTGACGATGCAAATAACGTATCAGTTGGCGTAAATGGTTGGTGCTACGGTGCCGCTGAATAATTTCAACCACCAATAAAAGGAACAGCACAATCATTGTGCCGAATAACATGGCTACAATTGAAACGGGCAACGGCGTCTCCTATAAAAAAAGTGTTGTTTAAACACTATAACGCAGTTTTAAACATCGCAAAAGCCCCCTAAACAAAAAATCCACACTATCGCATAGCATGCCATGAAAACTTCACAATAAAGTCACTGTTTGGACATGAAATACACATAAAACCCCCATAATGCTGCGCTATTCTGTAATTAAGACTGAAAAATTAGACTAAAATGGTGCATATTATGAAGAAAATATTTGATAAAAAAAATAAGCGAACCAAAC
>QKJH01000016.1 GCA_003250865.1 Alphaproteobacteria bacterium
CGGCAGAAATCAAGAACCAGCCAATGGGCGCGCCCAATATAATTAGTCGCCGTACGGATTTTTGCGCATCATGCAGCGTTTCAAATCGTAGGTGCAAACCGCCTTCGAAAAGGATAATCGCCACCGCCACCGAAATCAGCGGACGCATCAACGGGCCAAGTGTTTCCAGCGGATTAACCAGATGCAGCACCGGCCCCAGAACAAATCCGGTAACCAGCAATGTAATAATGGCCGGCAAATGGAAACGCCAGGCGAGCCAGTGTGCAGCAACGCCCAAAGCGGCCACCATCGCCATTGCCAAAGCAATACTATCCATGAAGAAAAACCTTTATTTGATACAGTTAACTTGAAGCTGCCCTAATATTAGAGTATTACACCGCAATTGCCAGTATATTTTGAACTTACATACAATAAAATTGACTAAAAATTAAGGGATGGCTCCCTACAATACTCGGAAAAGACACCGATTTTTCCCGAAAGGTAAGAGGAACACCGCCCATGATGGGAGCTGCCACCGCCGCCGTCCGGCTTGATCGTTTGCCCGAACTGATTTCAAGCATCAGCATCACCTATATCCTGAATACCGTGGTGTTATTTGCCATTGTTCTGCTGGTGCGTTATCTACTTATCCGCAGTATCAAACGCCGCTCTATTATCCTGAGCCGGGAACAGCGCCGCTGGATAAGCCATATCAAAGGCACCAGTATTATCCTGATTATTATTGGTCTATCCTTTATCTGGGCCCCGCACCTGCATACCTTTGCCATTTCTTTGGCGGCCTTTGCCGTCGCCTTGGTTATTGCCACAAAGGAAATGATTTTGTGTCTGATGGGTGCTTTGGTACGCGTTACATCCCAACCGTTCCGCATCGGCGACTGGATTACCATTGACGGATTGATGGGCGAAGTCATTGATGTCAACGCATTCAGTACCAGCCTGCAGGAAGTCGAAATGAAAGACAAAGGCTTCCATTATAGCGGACGAACCATTCAAATCCCGAACAGCAAATATTTTACATCAAATGTTGAAAATGCCAATTTTAACAAGGACTTCATCTATACCGATTTTAAAATCCACGTCGAGACATCGGATATTTCGGTTAACGAACTTCTGGATGCCCTGATTTTAATTGCCGACCGCTATTATGCGCCGTTTCGCGAACGCTCTTATGCATTCCGCCGCAAAGTCGAAAGCAAATCCTTTATCGATATCCCCGACCCCGAACCCATGGTTTTTGTCCAGAAAAACAGCTTTGACGCTATTACCTTTAAAATCCGCGCCTTTGTACCTACTGCCGAGGCCGAACGTTTTGCCCACCGCATCACCCGCGATTTTGAAGACCGCTATCACGCCATCAAACGCGTTTCAACAGCCTCTCGTAAAAAAGCAAAAAACCCCGAAGCGGAAAAATAGCCCTTTTTTTATTACCGTTAGCCCTTGACTTAATATGGAAAGAATTATAAAAGTCACGGTAAAAAAACACCGGGTTACCTCATGAAACAATTTTATTCAGCATCATTACGGTATTTTCTAAGCGACATGAAAAATACCGCCTTGGATGATAATGGCAAAAAAATCGTAGGACAGTTGGTCGATAGCGCCAGTCGCTATGACACTAAGAAAGCCGAGTTTTTTGTCGAGAACATGCCCTATTTTGTTGGCAAGCAAGAGTTTGCCCGCGATACACGTTTTCCTGTCCATGTTTCTCCGGATGAAAAAATCGGTTACCGTTGGGCAGATGACGAACTGCACCCGCTGATGTCGGGCGAAGAATGGAACTGCGGCCGCAGAGCTACATTCTCAGGCTTTTTCTACCACGAAAATAAAAAAACGGGAAAACCGGTTAACCCCTATATGAAAACCGGCGTCAAAGGACGCGGCAATTACGGACTGTACAGTGTCAATCCTACCGTTTCCAACGGCTTGGTCGCCTTGAAAGAAAACAAGCTCCATGTGATGGGCATTATCCGTAAAGACAATAAGTTACCGGCTTTATCAGGCGGATTTATTGATGATTTTCCAGCCAAGCTGATTTCGCGCGAAGAACGCGATTTGCATATTTTCAAAGCACAAACCAGTGAAATGTTCGAAGAAATGTTCAGTGGCGCAATTACACTCTTGCCGGCCTACGAAACCATCGCGGCCAACCGTGCCGATGTTGAAATCGAAATGCTGAAAAGAAAACGGCCAAGCGGCAGGGTCGGCGTGCGCGAAGAACAGAAGATTGTTCTACAAATGCAAACACGAACCAAATTAAAGCAGTTTCAGGAAACATCCTTTGGCATCATGAAGAAAATCAACGGCATGTTTGCCGCCGCTCCTATTATTTATCGCGGCCCGATTATGGCTTCTTCACGTAACACGGATGAAGCATGGGCGGAAACCCATTTGTCCTATGTCGAACTGACACCGCAAAAATGGCACGATATTACAAATGGCGAAGTTGCTCTGACCAAATTTCAAGCCGGTGATGATGCCCACGATGTGTTTCAGTCGGAAATTACCCCCGAACTGGTAACCAATACATCGGGCAGTAATGGGGTGTACATGGCTTATTGTCTGGCATCTTACCTGTGCAACACGCCGGATTTATCCCTTGAAACCCGCAATAGCCTTTTAAATCAATGCGGCAGTTTAATCGGTGCATTTGAAAAAGCCGAACCGGATTTTATTGCCGATGCGAAAAAGCTTTCCTTGAAAAAGCCGGATTTACTTCTGTTACGTCCATAACATCATTCGGGCGGCGTAGTGCCACGACAAAACCTTCCACCGGTTTACCGCCATCATTGCGTGATGATTGTTCACAGCAGTGCAAACATTCCCATCCATACTGTTTTATCATACCCGACAGATAGTCACGGGAATGGGAAAAACGATGATCTGTTCCCAGAACAAACCCCTCTCCGTTCCATTTCTGGCACGTGAAGACGAACAGACCGCCCTGTTGCAGAACACGGATAACCTGTTCAAATACCCCCGACAGGTCACCAATATAAACGAGTACATCGGCCGCCAAAACCACATCATAGGATTGAGAATCCTTCTCCGCCATATAGGCCGTACCATCCATAGCGGTAAGATTGTTATAAACATTCT
Organism: Alphaproteobacteria bacterium; assembly: GCA_003250865.1. Lineage (GTDB taxonomy): Bacteria > Pseudomonadota > Alphaproteobacteria > Micavibrionales > SZUA-601 > SZUA-601. The sequence continues at coordinate 3,097 of QKJH01000016.1, forward strand.
TGGTTTCGGCCTGAGCAATCATTCCGGCCGACAAATCAACGCCATCAAGCCAAGCAGCATAAGGAAACACCACTTCGCCCATCAATCCGGTACCGCACCCCAAATCAAGGATACGCTGAGGATTTTCAAGGCTCAAGCAGATCAGTGTTTGCATCATCTCAAAGATTAACTGCGGGGCACGGTAATCGAGTGTCTCAACCAATGCCTTGTCAAAACGCGGCGCATACTGGTCAAACAGCGTCTCCACATAATGGGAAGGCAGAGTTTCAATATCCGCCACTGCACCAAGCAGGGAAAGCTTGATAATAGCCCCCAGCGTATCTGCTTCATCCAAACGCAGATATTCCCGAAAACACGCCATGGCCTTTTCCGGATTACCCATATGGCTGTATATCTCTCCCATGCGGAAATGTAAAACCGGCCAGTTGGGGACAATATCAGCCGTTTGTTCCAACAAATCCAGCGCTGCGCAGTACTCACCTGCCTGCATATAGGCCATGGCATAATCATACCGCCGATCAGCAGTCAGATTACCGGAACTGTTATGCCATTCAAGACTCATACACAAACCTCAGCCAGAAAATTCGAATAGTTATCCGGCTTTTTCCATCAATAATCAATATTATTTTTTAGTGTCAGCGATTTATCTTGACTTTTCCTGTA
>QKJH01000196.1 GCA_003250865.1 Alphaproteobacteria bacterium
GCGTTTGGGCGATGACACGGCGAACAAGGATATATCCGTGGTTTCGACCGGCTCTTTATCGCTGGATATCGCGTTGGGTATCGGCGGTGTGCCGTATGGCCGTATTATCGAAGTTTACGGGCCGGAAAGCTCGGGTAAAACGACACTGGCTCTGCATATCATTGCCGAAGCACAAAAACAGGGCGGAACATGTGCCTTTGTGGATGCCGAGCATGCGCTTGACCCTTCCTATGCGGCTAAATTGGGCGTTGATGTTGATAATTTGCTGGTATCGCAGCCCGATGCCGGGGAACAGGCTTTGGAAATTACCGATACGCTGGTACGTTCGGGGGCTGTGGATGTTCTGGTGGTTGACTCGGTTGCCGCTTTGGTTCCGCGTGCCGAGCTTGAAGGTGAAATGGGTGATAGCCACATGGGGCTTCAGGCTCGCCTGATGTCACAGGCTTTGCGTAAACTGACTTCATCGATTTCCAAATCGAAAACGGTAGTGATTTTCATCAACCAGATTCGTCAGAAAATCGGTGTCATGTTCGGCAATCCTGAGACGACCACAGGCGGTAATGCCCTGAAGTTTTACGCATCCGTTCGTCTGGATATCCGCCGCATCGGCGCGATTAAGGAGCGTGAAGACATTATCGGCAACCAAACCCGCGTGAAAGTAGTCAAAAATAAAATGGCACCGCCGTTCCGTCAGGTGGAATTTGACATCATGTATGGCGAAGGTATTTCCAAAACGGGTGAAATTCTTGATTTGGGCGTATCGGCCGGTTTGGTAGAAAAATCGGGTGCCTGGTTCTCGTATAACGGGGATAAAATCGGACAGGGACGCAACAATGCCAAACAATATCTGCTGGATAATCCGGCCATAGCCGAGGAGCTGGAACAGAAAATTCGTTCCAACTCGGGACTGGTCTCGGAAAAAATGCTAACCAATCCGGACAGTGATGACAGTTCGGACGAATAATCCTCACTTGTCGAGTGAAGAGAAATCCCCTCACGAAAGTGGGGGGATTTTGATTTTGGGGTTTGCCAATTTGTCATGGAATGTATAAAACGGATACAAAGCCCCAGCGATAACCAAGGAAAATCCAATGGATGAAAAAGAACTGGCCAACATGTACACATGGACAGGCCCTGAAACCTATCTGGTCACGGTGGATGATAACGATAATGTCATAGGGTATGACAGTTTCATCAATGTTCATGAAAAAAACATAAAACACCGCGGTGCGGAAGTTCTGGTTTTTAATTCTAAGGGAGAGCTACTTCTGCAGCGGCGAAGTGCAAATATTACCTATCCTTTGCTATTTGCAACATCGGCAGGAGGGCATGTTGATAAAGATTGTGATTACGAAGAAACTGCCCGTAAAGAGCTGCAGGAAGAACTGGGGTTGACAACTGACATCACCTACATTGATACGGTATATCATCCCAATATGAATGAATTTATTGCTGTTTATAAAACAGTTTATAACGGTATGCCTGAATTTGATCCGGACGAAATCGACAGGTTGGAGTGGGTATCCATGGCTGATTTGGCCTTTCTGGTTGGCCGCTTCCCGTATTTGTTTACCCCAACCTTCCTTCGAACCTACGAGGCAGTAATAAGGAATATTGGTTGACATAATGTTTGCCTAAGGAGTAGGATAGTTACTCTCTGCAATGGGCATAACAAGAGAAAAAAATGACAGTCAATCGGACAAATGCAAAGCTATGGGCACTGGGTATTGTAACCCTGTTTGCGCTTAACGCTTGTGATTTGTCGGAATCCAATGGTCGGGATGTGGTGATTGAGGGGCGGGTAAAACACCACCCTGTAACGGGTCAAAAAATTATTCAATTGGCCAGACATTACGATAACGGCCTGAGAGACAACAAGGTAATATACGAGATTTACGAGACCGATTGCGACAGCACAAGCACCAAAGCCAATTTTATTTTGGAAAAAAGCGTACGTGGTATTAAACCGACGAAGGAAAGTCGGCCAATAAACCTGCCCGATGACTTGATGGAAAAGAAAATTGAAATCTGTCGTGAAATGTCCCGGAAGCCGTCAACAGATTGTACGGATGCCGTAAAACCAGGACTGTAATTATCCGCCCCGCAAATAGGAAATCGCCTTATCCCGTTCAAACAGATACAGCAAATGCCGTAACGCTTCGCCGCGTTTGGTGATAAGCTGGTCATCCTTGCGCATGATAAGGTTGGCATCATCTCGCGCGGCCAGCAATAGCTCCTCGTGTGCCGACAAATCAACGAATTTGAATTCCGGCAGGCCGCTTTGCCGTGTGCCCAGCACATCGCCCGATCCGCGCAGTTGTAAATCCATTTCGGCAATTTCAAACCCGTCATTCGTGCGGCGCATGGTTTCCAGACGTTGGCGGGCAATCTCACCCAAAGGCGGCGAATAGAGCAGCAGGCAATACCCTTCCTTGTCTCCGCGGCCAACGCGACCGCGCAGCTGATGCAGTTGCGACAGGCCGAACCGTTCGGCGTGTTCGATAACCATGATGGTGGCATCCGGTACATCGACCCCGACCTCAATCACTGTGGTGGCAACCAGAATTTTGAACTCGCCGGCTTTGAACCGTGCCATGATGCCGTCTTTCTCGTCGGCTTTCATCCGGCCATGCACCAGCCCGACCGCATCGCCGTAATGTGCTTTCAGGTCTTTGTAACGGTCTTCGGCAGCGGCCAAATCGATTTTTTCGGATTCCTCAACCAGCGGGCAGACCCAGAAAACCTGTTCGCCCTGTGCCATTTTGCGGCTGACTGCGGTAATCAATTCACCCATTTTCTCGGTGCTCATGATTTTTGTTTCAATCGGTTTGCGTCCCTTGGGCTTGTCCTTGATGCGCGATACGTCCATATCACCATAGGCCGTCAATGTCAGCGAGCGCGGGATGGGCGTGGCGGTCAGTGTCAGAATATCCACCCCTTGGCCTTTTTCCGACAGGGCAAGGCGCTGTTTCACACCAAAGCGGTGCTGCTCATCAATAATGGCCAGTCCCAAATCCTGAAAAGCGACATCATTTTGGAACAGGGCATGGGTACCGATAAGTAAATCAATCTCGCCCTTCTTACATTTATCCAGAATTTCAGTGCGTTTTTTTCCTTTGATGGCTCCCGACAAATAGGCGGTGCGGATGCCGGCCGCTTCACACAAGGGAAGCAGCGTATTTGCATGTTGGTTGGCCAGAATTTCGGTGGGAGCCATAAAGGCGGCTTGAACGCCCGCATCCACGGCCAGAGCCACAGCCAGAAAACCGACCACTGTTTTTCCCGAACCGACATCGCCCTGTATCAGACGGAGCATGGAGGAGGGGGACTGCATATCCTCGCGGATGTCGGACAGTGCCATTTTCTGCCCGTCCGTCAGACTGAACGGAACAGCTTTGAACGCTTTTTCGTATAGCTTGCCATGCCCGATAAGGGCGCGTCCCTTGTTCTTGCGCTGGCGGTGACGCAGAATGGCGAGAGTCAATTGACTGGCAAGCAGCTCGTCATAGGCCAGCCGCATCCTGTCGGGGTTACTCGGTTCAATATCCGCCATGGATTGTGGAGTGTGGCATTGTTTCAATGCCGCTTTCCAGTTAATCCAGCCGTTCTGTTGTAAAAAGGCCTTGTCCTGCCATTCGGGCAGTTCGGGACATTTGTCCAGTGCGTAAGATATACAGCGGTTGAGCACCTGATTGGACAGACCGGCCGTCAACGGATAGACCGGTTCAATGCGCATGATGGCATCCTTGTC
>QKJH01000039.1 GCA_003250865.1 Alphaproteobacteria bacterium
TTTTCACTTATTGCCGTTTTGATTGCCGGATTAACCGTAGCTGCCTGCTCGGGTATTGAATCAGAAGCCAAATACCCCACGCGTGAAGGCAGTCGCCACGCCGTATATGACGAGCCGGAAAGCATTTTTGGTCCTGATGGGCTAAAACTATTTGGCGAAGGTGAAGAAGAAAAGCAAAAGGCAGCCGGATTGGGAGTCAATAAATATTTGTGGCGCGCTACTTTGGACACGCTTTCCTTCATGCCCTTGGCTTCTGCGGATCCATTTGGTGGCACCATCTTGACTGATTGGTATATGCCAAACCCCGACTCAACCGAACGGGTTAAAGTTAATGCTTTCATTTTGTCACAGGAATTGCGCTCGGATGCACTTAAGATTACTACGTTCCGTCAAATTTTGAAAAATGGTGTCTGGGTAGACGCTCCTACAGACGAAAAAACAGCATTTGAGATGGAAAACACGGTCCTTCTGCGTGCCCGGGAACTACGGATTGCAAGCACACAAGAATAAAACAACAACAAAGATATATTTAAAAGGGTAGTAAAATGGAAGAGCGGTATAACACGCGAGCCACCGAACAAAAATGGCAAGACAAATGGAACGAAATAAAAGCGTTCAAAGTTTCAAACGATGCGGATAATCCGTACTATGTGCTCGAGATGTTCCCTTATCCTTCCGGTAACCTGCACGTCGGCCATGCCCGTAATTATACATTGGGCGATGTGGTAACGCGCTATAAAATGGCTTGTGGTTATAATGTGCTTCACCCCATGGGATGGGATGCTTTCGGCCTACCTGCTGAAAACGCGGCAATTGACAACAATGCCCACCCGAAAGACTGGACATATAAAAATATCGAAAACATGAAAATGCAGCTTAATCTGATGGGGCTGTCATTTGACTGGGATCGTGAAGTGGCCACTTGTGATACTGAATACTATACCCAACAACAGAAAATCTTTCTTGATTTTTACAAAAACGGCATTGCTTATCAAAAAGAAGCTAGCGTCAACTGGGATCCGGTTGACAACTGCGTCCTTGCCAACGAAGAAGTCGTCGACGGCAAAGGCTGGCGCTCGGGCGCTCCGGTTGAAAAACGTAAGTTAAAACAATGGTTCTTTAAAATTACAGACTTTGCGGACGATTTGATTGACGGATTGAACGAGTTGGGCGAATGGCCTGAAAAAGTCCGCATCATGCAGGAAAACTGGATTGGCAAATCTAAAGGCATGTTGTTCGAATTTCCTATTCCTTCCAGACCTGACGGACTGGAAGCCGACAAAATCGAGGTATATACCACACGCCCTGACACAATTTTTGGTGCATCTTTTGTTGCGTTATCTCCGGAACATCCGATTACGCAAGTATTGGCAAAAAACGACTCTGATTTAACGGCTTTTGTTGAAGAATGCCGTAAAACGGGTACGGCCGCCGCTGATTTAGAAAAAGCGGAAAAGAAAGGTTATCGTCTGCCATTTACCGTGCCCCATCCCTTTATTGAGGGGCATGAATTACCCGTTTATACGGCAAACTTCGTTTTGATGGAATACGGTACCGGTGCCATTTTTGCGTGTCCGGCACATGACCAGCGCGATTTGGACTTTGCCCGCAAATACAGCTTACCCGTTTTACCGGTGGTTATTCCGCACGGCAAAACCGCTTCTGAATTTTCTATTGAAAACGAAGCCTATACGGATGACGGCGTTTTGGGCAACTCACAGTTTTTGGATGGCATGAGCGTCGAAGATGCCAAAGCCGAGATTATAAAACGTTTTGAACAGCGCGGTACGGGAAAGGGTCAAACCCAATACCGTTTGCGAGATTGGGGTATTTCCCGCCAACGTTACTGGGGCTGTCCTATTCCGGTTATTTATTGCCCTGAATGCGGTGTTGTTCCCGTCCCTGAAAAGGATTTACCGGTTGAGCTGCCTTATGATGTTTCACATGACAAACCCGGTAACCCGCTTGACCGCCATCCGACATGGAAACATTGTTCCTGTCCCCAATGTGGTAAAAACGCCACACGTGAAACGGATACAATGGCCACTTTTGTTGATAGCTCGTGGTATTTCTTGCGCTTTTGCGATAATAAAAACACCAATAAACCGTTTGACAAGGATGTTGTTGATAACTGGCACCCCGTGCAACAATATATCGGCGGGATTGAACATGCCGTGCTGCATCTTTTGTATGCCCGCTTTTTCACACGCGCCCTGACCAAGTTGGGATATTGCTCCATTACCGAACCGTTCAAACGCCTGTTTACCCAAGGAATGATTACCCATCAGACATTCAAGGACGAAAACGGCAAATGGTTGTTCCCTACGCAAGTTGCCAAAGACGAAAACGGCAAATGGCAAACGATTGCCGGCAATCGTCCTGTTATCGCCGGTGATATTGTAAAAATGTCCAAATCAAAAAAGAATGTCGTGGATCCTACTGAAATGATTCGTACCTATGGCGCAGATGCTGTGCGACTATTCGTTTTATCGGACTCGCCGCCCGAAAAGGACTTGGAATGGACAGCCGGCGGGATTGATGGCGCTTGGCGCTTTGTCAACAAAATCTGGCGTACCGTTTACGAAGCGCTCGACGTTATTCCGGTCTATGGAAAGGCTGAACCGGCTGAATTTTCAAAAAAGGCTATGGATTTAAGGCGTATTGTGCACAAATCCATTGATGCCCAAACACACGCTATGGATAATTTCCACTTCAACTCGGGCATCGCTCGCCTAAGAGAGCTGTCAAATGCCATTTCCGCCTTTAAACCGGAAAATGATGCCGATAAATGGGCATTGCGTGAGGCACTGGAAACCATGGTTCTTTTGGCTAACCCTATCATGCCGCATCTGTGTCATGAATTATGGCAGGAACTGGGCGCAGGTGAAGTGCTTATCCGCGCGCCTTGGCCAAAAGCAGTACCAGAGCTTCTCAAAGATGATGAAGTTACTGTTGCCGTACAGGTTAACGGCAAACTTCGCGCAACCATCACTTTGCCGGCAAATGCCGAAAAAGACGTAGCTGAGCAAGCGGCCTTGTCCAACGACAACGTTAAGCGTTTTGTTGCAGATAAAACCGTGCGCAAAATCATCGTCGTTCCCAATAAAATCGTCAATATTGTGGTGGCATAACATGAATAAATGGTGTTTATATCTATCGGCTCTTCTTGTCTTATCCGCCTGCGGTTGGACACCATTATACAATAGCCAAACAATGGCTCAGGAAAACCTGAACACCGTCTGGATTGACACCATTCCCAAGGAAGAAGGCGTCCGTTTTCGCAACAGTCTAATGGATTTGTTCTATATTACAGGCGAACCAAAACAACCGCTTTATGTTTTAAAAGCAACCCTGTCTACACGCTCACGCTCTCTGGGGATACAAAAAGATGATACGGCGACCCGTGGTCAGCTTTATCTTAAGACCAGCTATACTCTGTTTGACAGAGAGACATTGCAACCGCTTCATCGTGGTTCGGCGCATACCATTGCCAGCTACAATATTCTGGACAACCAGTACTCCACCACGATTTCGCGTGATGATGCCTATAAAAACGGCTTAGCCAATCTGGCAGAAAAACTTAGGCTGAATCTGGCCATGTATTTTGATAATCTGCAGCGGAACTAGTATGGCCAAAATAGCACCCCGTGACACCGCATCCTTTTTAAAAAATCCTTTTTCCGGCACCTACAAGGCTGTTTTGTTTTATGGCCCGAATAAAGGCCAAATCAGAGACTATGCCAAGGCATG
>QKJH01000200.1 GCA_003250865.1 Alphaproteobacteria bacterium
AGTGCAGGATAATCCACTTTATTCAGGGCAGGAAGCGTCAACCCGCTATCTGGATTTCTCCCAACAGCCGCTGATTGATCCGGTTAATTCCCCTGAAACGGCGGCTCTGCTTCAAAGCTGGATGGATTTGTATAATAAATGGCTGGCCAAGCTAAAAGTTGCTCTGGCTGAAGAATTTCCTTATGACGCTAATAGCGGTAAAAGCGAGCGTGTGTGGCAAAATGCTGTTAATGCACGGGCATTTGATATTATGCGCGGCTTTTTGCCGGTAGCCACCTCAACGCTGCTGAGTTGGACAACGAATCTGCGTCAGGCTCGCGACCGCCTGATGCTATTGAAAAACCACCCGTTGGCAGAGGTGCGGACATTAGCGCAGGATTTGTATAATACCCTGTATGAAAAATATCCGAACAGCTTTAACGGCGAGGAAATGAAAGCCGATAGTCGCTACGCTCCGCGTGATGATTATGCTCAAGCCTATGCAAGCCGCGACTATTATCAGTCTTACGACCAGATGTGCACGGTTTTTGACCTGACAGATGCGGAAAAACAGACCATTCAGAATGGCGATGTTGTTTGTCGTACCAATTTGATGGATATAGAAGGCATGAACCGTAACGAAAGTGATGTTCTGTCTGCTCGTCCGAAAGGGGCAGCGCTGCCACGCCGCTTGGGGACATACGGTCAGTACGGCTTCCTGTTTGCTCTTGATTTTGGCTCGTATCGTGATATTCAGCGCCATCGCGGCGGTTTGGGGCCGATGCCGTTGATTGATGAATCATTGGGCTTCCAGCCATGGTATCTGAGCCAGTTGGAAGAATTGTTGCCAAACGACTTTTCTACCATCATGACCGAAGTGAATCAGCTTTTGGAAACTATTCGTGAATTTGATGCCAAGGGTGTATTCGGCGATAAATTCATTCGCCAGTACTACTACCCGATGGGAATGCGTGTGCCGGTGTCCTTATCTTATCACCTGCCGCAGACCATTTATGTGGCCGAGCTGCGCTCCAGCACCACCGTGCACCCGACTATCCGTCCGCTGATGCAACAGATGGGGGATAAATTGGCTCAATTGCACCCCGGTATTGCTTTGTATGTCAATTACGACAAGGCTGTGTGGGACATTAAGCGCGGTGAGCAGACCATCTCCGCCAAAGATAAAAACGCCGCCTGATAAAGATAAAACTGGCATTTTCTGCGCTATTCCTCTATAATAAAGGGGTCATGTTCGCATGACTATGATGCTAAACGCTTTATGAAATAAGCATTGTGGACCCGGGGGCGGTACCCGGCGGCTCCACCATTTTTCACAATTGAACAAGAATTTTGAATATGGGGCCGAAATAGGATCGACACGTGTAGTAAAGATAAAGTTTGTATCCGGTATTGTACCACCGTTATCGGGCTATTTAAATAGATGCAAACGATAACTTTGCTCCAGTTGCAGTTGCCGCTTAATAGCGCATAAGCACTGAAATAGAATTCCTGGTTTACTAGCATAGATTAGGTGGAGAGCGGTACTGCCTAGCAACAGAAGTTTCCCTTTTCGTTTGAAAAAATTTTGATTTTTACTCACCCTTAATTATTTTTCATGTTATATGGCATAAAGCCAAGAATAAAAGTGTGTAACCATCATAGGAATATTTTATGCCGACTAATCCATTTGATAGTGCTCTGCGATACGATAAACTGGTCGAAAAAGCCTTGCGAAACGTTGTACGTGAAGCCGTTCAGTTTGTTGTTGAAAACGGGCTGCCCGAAGATCATCATTTTTATATCACATTTTTAACGGATTATGACGGGGTTGAAATCCCGGACTATCTGCGTCAGCAATATCCGGATGAAATGACCATTGTTTTGCAATACCAGTTCTATGGGTTGCAAATCAAGGACGAGGCCATAAACGTAACTTTGTCCTTTAATAATGTTCCTGAAAAACTGGTGGTGCCGTTGGATGCTATTACCATTTTTGCCGACCCGGCTGTCAACTTTGCGTTACAGTTCCAGCCCATGGATGATTTTGACGAGGATGATATTGAATTCATTCCCGATGAAATGGACGACATAGAAGAGGATGAAGGGGATTCAGGTGATGACTCTGCTCCGAAAGACAAAAAGAAAAAGAAAAAATCGGGTGATAAAGACGATACAAACGTAATATCTCTTGACAGTTTCCGCAAAAAGTAGTTTCTATGCACTGAAAAAAATAGGTTATTTGCTTTCCAATAAACGTTGGAAGAAGGTGTGTTTTTTTTATACGCGTTCTAAAAGCAAATATGTCATTAAAAATTCTAGAATAAAATTGGAAAGTATCCATGGATTACACAGCAAAATTGAGACAGACAAAAATTTTGGCTACAGTCGGCCCGGCTTCGTCAAGCGTTGAAATGATTCGTAAATTGGTTGAGGCGGGAGCAAACTGTTTTCGTTTGAACTTCTCGCACGGCTCTTACGAGGAACATCAAAACCGTTATGACGCTATTCGTCAGGTTGAAAAAGAAACCGGTACGCCCATTATGATTTTGGCCGATATGCAAGGGCCTAAACACCGTCTGGGTCAGTTTGAGAATGAAGAAATCTTTGTTGAGCCGGGACATGTTATCACCTTTGACTCCAACCCGGAAAAAGGGAATGAGAAACGTGTTTGCTTGCCGCATCCTGAAATCATCGAAGCCTTGAATGTCGGCGACAATCTTCTGATTGACGATGGTAAGGTTCGCGTAAAGGTTATTGCCAAGGGAGAAGGCTCGGTCACGGTTGAAGTGATTGCCGGTAAACGTATGTCAGACCGTAAAGGTGTTAATGTTCCGGATGTGGTTATCAAATCATCGGTTCTGACGGAAAAAGACCGTAAGGATTTGGAATACGCTTTGAATATGGGCGTGGACTGGATTGCTCTGTCGTTTGTTCAAACAGCTGGCGATGTTCGCGAAGCCAAAGAACTGATTAATGGTCGCGCACCGGTTATTTCGAAAATCGAAAAACCTTCCGCAGTAGAAGATATTGATGCCATTATCGCTGAAACCGATGCTATTATGGTTGCTCGTGGTGATTTGGGGGTTGAAATGCCAGCCGAACGCGTTCCGGTCATTCAGAAAATGATGATCCGTAAGACGCGCAACGCCGGTAAGCCGATTGTTGTAGCTACGCAAATGCTTGAATCCATGATTACATCACCGACACCGACCCGCGCCGAAGCTTCCGATGTAGCTACGGCCGTTTTTGATGGTGCTGATGCCGTGATGTTGTCTGCTGAAACGGCTGCCGGCGATTTTCCGGTTGAAGCGGTTTCCATCATGGCCCGTATTTGTCAAACGGTTGAAAATGATCCGCTATATCGTCAGATTATGGATGCTAACCATCCGGCTCCGGAAAAGAACGCCTATGGTGCATTGACGGCTGCTGCTTCGACTGTGGCTCAGACGATTGATGCCAAAGCGATTGTCAACTATACCCGTACAGGGCTGACCACACTACGCGTTGTGCGTGAACGCCCAACCGCTCCGGTACTATGTTTGACAGAGGATGTCCATGTTGCTCGCCGTTTGATGATTTCTTATGGTGTGCGCGCTTTGCCGCTTGATGATATTTTCTCACTTGAAAATGTTGACGAACGTGCAGTGGCACTGTCAAAAGCTAAGGGATTGGCTAAAAGCGGTGACTGTCTGGTTATGACGGCAGGTATTCCTTTGGGTGAGCCGGGAAGTACCAATCTGGTTCGCGTAATCAACGTCGGCTAAG
>QKJH01000102.1 GCA_003250865.1 Alphaproteobacteria bacterium
AGGCGATGCCGGGATTAAGCCGATGGATGGCACTGCCGGCAATTGCCAAACGCTTGTAATTGAGGATTTCAGACAGCAACATCCTCGAAATCAGGTTATTTGCCTGTTCCAAAGGGAGCCAACCCAAAGCCGAAACCAAACCTCGCCAAGTTTCCGGCGATACGGCACCTGTGGCAATGACGGTATCAATACGTTGCTCGTCACCCCCCTCAAACGCCAGAACCGAGGCGGCAAAAACTTCGCCCGGCTCTTCAAGCTCCAATGCCTGTTGACAAATATCCCATCCCGCCTCACCGGCAATACGAAGACCGTCGATGTGAGCTTCAACACGATCATCCAGTTTATTGAGATCGTCAAGAGAGTAATGTGGTTCATGAATTGCTGCATCCCGTTGAAGCCACAGAAAAGAAGCTTCTTCGGCGTGTTGTCCTACTATTACATGGATTACCGACATCTTGAGGTTCTCTTGTTCCATCGATAACGGATTCAGAATCTAAGTAATTTCAAGCTCAACAATTGGCACGATTGTCTCTGAAATTGAAGCAAAGACGTTTATCAAACCATCTAGAGCCCCCGTATGCGATTTGAAATCGCTAAATGCCCATTCTAATTGATTTACGATGAAAACAATTTGCTCATCAGGAAATCCGATACACTCGCTTGGTGGTATGGGCGCCACGCTGTAGGCTCCTACCATTGGCCCAATCGCCCAAGAAGACAAAAGCTCCTCAATAAGTGCTTGTTCCTTTTCCGTTAATTCGCGGGAAAATGTCACATACACCGTAAAGTTTTGATATAAGTCTTTAACAATATCAATCGGGAATTTGGTCCCCTTCCAAACGCCAGGATAAGGATTAGCTCCGGCCACCAGAGTAACAAGCGTTACTAGCTCTTCTAAACATTGTGGGTCTATAATTTCTATGCGATCAATTCTGTATTCTTCGTTATCGTCCAACAACATCTGCGCGAGCATTACCCACGCTTGCGGGTCAATGCGAACTAAAGACAGACTCCATTCCATTTTGTGGTTTTGAACTAACGGACCACTCCAATTCTCTATTCCCGAATTCCATGGTTCTATTGATTCGCCCGCAAACGCGCCAGAATTCGCCATTAGCAAGAAAGGCAAAACAGTCGACCTGATTGCGTCTGAGGCGTTCTTCGATACAGGCTCAAGAAGATGTATTTGCAGAATCAAATCACGCGAAACGGGCAAGGGTGAAACTCGATATTTTACCTTATAAGGCAAAAGGTATGGCGTAATAAGGTTCATCATTATTTACTCATATTGATCTTGCCAAAATCGACGCTCCCAACGATTTAATTTATCGCTGTCAAAATCAAATAGTTCTATAAGCGTATCGTCATCAAAATAGGTTATTCCCTCAATAGCATGTGCAACCGACGCCAATAAAGGAGTAAATTGATAGTGATTTACATCACCAACCTCGGGAGTCGCTCCAGCCCGAAACAGCACTCCGTTTTTCGAGTTAATGGTTTCCACCCCATCGGATAAAACTTTTTTCATCGAATCTAGCCCACCCAGTTCGTCAATAAGTTTATAAGAAAGCATCGTGAGCCAGCGAGCGCCTCGACAACGGTCACCTAGTGAATTTGCCGTTGGTAAATTATCGGGGATATCATATCCATGACTCCGTAGCGCTATGGGAGCCATGTATTTTCCCGCAATATGGTTTTTTGACTCCTGACCAAAACACAATGCAATGGATGCATAGCCAGAATCGCACGGCATATGTTCGAACAGGTCTGTCGCCATATCGACAAACGCATCTTCTCCCATTTCGGAAAGAAATTCCCGAGGAAACCCCATTTCGACCACGTTTGTTTCATTAAGAAACCCCTCATTGCTAGGTTGTTTGTTCCCATAAAGAAGGAGTCGGTAGTCCGGACCAAACTTTTGCGGGCCATACAATTGGAAATGGATATCCTTTTTTTTTGATGCAGTAACAGTTAAAGTTGACAGGCAACGGGCAAGTGCTTTATCAGAAAGCGGTTTGGAAGTGTCCGCCGTTATACCAATAATGGACCACTTAAGCGCATCTTTTGGCGTCATTTCCAGAAACTTTTGAACGCAATATTTCGCACCCTCTACCATTTCTGAGAACGGAACCTTTCCAAAAAAAGCAATCACCATATTATCTCGTGCTAGGCAATCTCCGTTGTCATCTAGTAACAAGATTTTGTTATTCGTCATTTTTCGCAATCCTCATTACAATCTTCACCATTTTTATGAATCATCACCGGCTTTTTACATTTCGCGTATTTTTTATAATTTTTTAGCTGATTAGGCCCCCATTTGCCTTCTTTATCACAATTAAACTTAAAGTCATACATAACTGGAGGTATCTTGCTATTGTCTACTACATCGGCAATACACTTCGCTCCGGCCTTGCGTAGTGCTTTCAGATATACCTTGGCTCGACGTAAGTATGCTATTGCTTGTTTCTCAGAATGCATAGGGGTCCCGTCGGCACGTTTACGGCTCAAATAGTCTTTTTTCTTATCATTATATGCCTTCTCTGCTTTTTGTTTTGCGTTTTTCGCGCTTTTAGGAAAAACTACTTCTGCTTCTAAATCACACCCTTTTTCTTTTGCGTGCTTTTTGATCGACAACTCGCAACATTTATGTTTTTTGGTTCCCAAGGTGGTGCAGTCTGACCCCCCAGGGTTTGATTTTGCATTACCCCATGGTTTGTCGGGGCATGGGCCTCCATCTTTCGGACTGTTATTGATTGCCTTATTGCATTCACATGCAAGTTTTTCTAAATCAGATTTTTCGCAGCCGCTCAGAACCGGTACCGGCGCATGAATTGTACCACCCAAGCAAGCCGTATTTCCGTGATTCATCATCATCTTATCAGATAAGCGACAAGCGTTTTTCCCTTCTAACTTGACATCAAAAGAATAGAGGACCCAGGAAGCCTCTTTCATATTGGTACCTGACTTAACCCCACCCACTGTTCCGGGTTCATTTCCATTGCAACGGCTATATTCAGATCCTTTTATTGCTGCTGGATTTCCGCCATCAACTTTTACCTTTTTGGTGCCCTTGTTCAAACTATTAGCCATAGCGACAACGACAGGGTATGGAATGGGTACAGGACCGCCCGGAGAAGGAGTTTTGCATACATCAGGTACTGTGGACTTTGTAATACCCATACACCCTTTATGTGCCAGGGAATTAGATTTCCCGTTGACATGTATCGTTACTCCCATCGGCCAATCTACCTTTCATTATTGTTTGTCAGAAATATGGCTGCAGATCGTTCGCCCCCTTCTGAGCTTGTCCAAAGAAGGGTATAGGATCCTTTTGAGTAACCTTTATCAGCTGCAATCACTAGTAAATTAATAAATAAAGGGCCCGAGGCTGCTCCAACATCTCCCCAAATATCTGCCGGCGCCATAAAATCAGAAGGATCTATAAAATATTCTGACATTCTGGCAAACATAAAACCAAATTCATCGGCTCGATAAGCTTCGCCATTCTGATCACAAATTGTGAAATCGATCCGAATTTCTCTAGGAAGAATCTGTAACACATTCCTCACGGCCCGAGTCAAGCCATCACCAATACAGACTGTTTTAGTTTTGATCTTATTTTTTTCTAAAGCAGTGGATATCGCAACCAACTGAGCCCTGATTGGTAAATTGTATTTATTGGCCGTGTTCATTGAACATATAAGACAAAACGCCGCCGCCTCACCCGGCAAAAAACCCCATGCA
>QKJH01000170.1 GCA_003250865.1 Alphaproteobacteria bacterium
GGTATGCAGGCAGGACATGGATGCAATATAACGAGTAAATTAAGGCTATAAATATTTTTAATCCCATGTTACGTTACTTTCTCCACCCATACCTTTATTGTAGCATATAGTTTACATAAGGTAAATAAAAACTGAACAAAGAGTTAATGGAAACGGCGGTCGTGGTGTTGCTGAAAAATGTGGATATAAGAAATTGAAAATTCTAAGAAAAATTTACGATAAAACCATGGCGGAGGCTGAGAAAAAGGGGGCTGAAAAGGTCTTGTTTGCGGTTTCTTTTGCCGAAAGTTCGTTTTTTCCCATTCCTCCCGACCTGTTTCTTATTCCCATGGTGTTGGCGAGTCCTTCTCGGGCATGGCGCTTGGCGGCAATATGTACGGTAGCTTCCATTTTAGGGGCTGTTGTCGGCTATATCATCGGCTGGGGATTTTTTGAAACCATCGCACAACCTATCCTGTCCTTTTACGGGAAAGAAGCAGCGTTTGAGAATTTTCAGAATATCTACAACAATTATGGCTGGTGGATTGTTTTAGGGGCAGGATTCACACCGTTTCCATTCAAGGTGATTACAATTGCCAGCGGTGTAACAGGGCTTAACCTGCCGCTGTTTCTGATTGCCAGTCTGATATCAAGGGCAGGGCGCTTTTTTCTGGTTTCCGGGCTTTTGTATAAATTTGGTGTTCAGATGCGTGCCTTTATTGAAAAATATTTCGGTCTCTTGACCGTGGCCGCTTTTGTTTTATTATTGGCAGGGTTCTACGCTGTCAAATATCTGTTCTAAAATCAAGAGAGGTACCAAAATGGACTGTCCATTGAAAAAAATTCCTTCCTGTCTATTGGGGCTTGGCTATGCGGCTTTGGGTGTCGGTGCCGTCCTGATGGCATTGGTAGCCGAGCATTTTTTTGATTTAAAACCGTGCTTCTTGTGTTTGACACAGCGTTTGCCCTATATCGTCATTGCCGTGCTGGGGATAGCCATTCTTCTTAGGCACAATCATGCCAAGGATGTAGCCGTTTATTTGGCACTGATTTGTTTGACATTTATACTTGGTGGTGGTGTTGGTATTTATCAGGTTGGTGGTGAGCAGCATTGGTGGTCATTGACCGCCGGATGCAGTGCCGATGGACTGGCAAAGGTTCTGGCTGCGGGCGGTGATGTAAAAGCCTTTTTCGAGGCGCATAAAAATGCCGTACCGTGTGATGTGGTAACCTGGTCATTTATGGGGCTGTCTTTTGCCGCTATCAACGCCATTTTTTCCGCTGTTATGGCTGTTATCAGCTTTTATCTGGCGCTCGTTCATTTCAAAAAATAATATTTCCTGCTTGACCGCGGCGGATAATTCCGATAAATCGGTGTTCCACCCACTCTCATAAAGGAAAAAGACATGTCGAGCGCAGTATCGTGCGGGATTGACTTTGGCACGTCCAATTCTTCCCTTGCTTATTGTTTTCCTAATACCAAACCTGTTCTTTCCGTTCAGGAAATGGGAAAACCGATTATTCCCAGTACGCTGTTTTTTCCTGAAAATGGTGGTGAGGCCTTGTTCGGTGAGCAGGCGTTATCCGCCTATGTTTCTGGCGAGCATGGCCGCTTCATGCGCAGTTTAAAACGGGTTTTGGGTACGTCCCTGATGCAAACAGGAACCGTGCTTAACGGCAGGCGGAGAAAATTTGACGATATAATTTCCCTGTTTATTGCGCGTATGAAAGAAAACGCGGAAAGAGAATGTGGACAGGAAATTGTCTCCGTGGTTATGGGGCGGCCGGTGCATTTTCGTGATAATGATGCCGAAGGCGACAGACGCGCTCAGGATGAGTTGGAAAAAATTGCCAAATCGGTTGGTTTTAAGCAGGTGGAGTTTCAATACGAACCGATTGCCGCGGCCTTCGCACACGAAGAAGGCCTAACAGAAGAAACACTGGCCGTTGTGGTCGATATTGGCGGCGGTACATCGGATTTTTCCATTATCCGCATTGGCGGAGAACACGCAGGAAAGCAGGATCGTAAACAGGATATTCTTGCCAATACCGGTGTACGTATCGGCGGGAATGATTTTGACAAGGATTTAAGTCTGGCTGAGTTCATGCCTCATCTGGGGTATCAATCCCTGTTTGGAGAGCAGAACCTGACCGTTCCCATGATTTATTTTCATGAGATGTCCGAATGGTCGATGATTAATATGGCCTACACCCACAAAAATATTCAAAGTTTTCGTGCTATTGCCGCCGAAGCGCACGCGCCGGAAAAGATGGAACGCTTTCTTCACATGCTGGAACATGAGACAGGACACCGTCTGTTGATGGATGTGGAACAGTGTAAAATTGCTCTGACCAATATAGCAAAAACGGATGTTTGTATCGATTATATAAGCGGGATGCTCCCTTTCTCCGTTTCACGAGCGGCATTTGAAGAAAGTATTGATGAAGATTGTCAAAAGACTGTTCGTTCAATGGAAGAATGTGTTCGTCAGGCCGGTGTAAAACTGTCCGACATCGGTTTGATTGTGATGACGGGGGGCTCCACTGAAATCCCGTATATCAAAAAAGCCTTTACCGACTGTCTGCCGCATGCCCGTCTGTCGCAAGGGAATAAACTATCTTCGGTTGGGTTGGGGCTGGCCTATGATTCCGCCCGTTATGCATGATTTTATTTGACATAAACTTGAATGCGATGCTATAAAGGTGCATCGATTTTTGCAGGAGAAAAAAATGTCTTACGATGCCGCTCTTTATTCCACAAGTTATGCCAGTGTTTCACGCCACAATCGTGAACAGTTCTGTCCTGATAACGCTTTTATCATCACGGAAAATTCCAAGGATGCAAACGGGCGCGGCATTTTACAGTTCTTCAAGGAAGCCAGCCTAGAAATTATAAAAGACGTTTTTCAAGTAGCTGCTGAACCTGCCAAAGAAAAGAAGTCACAGTTCATGCTTGTCCACTCGATTAATGATGGTGACACGGTACAAAACACCAATTCAAAAATGGCTTCTCTACATATCCACAGCTATACAGCGGATTTTGCTCCGGACTATGCGCATATTACCGACCCAGAGATTAAGAGCTATGTGGTTAAACCGAATGTCAGTTTGGGAACCATTGTTGATGAAGTTGTCGATACCACATCCGATTGGGATTTCGATGTCATTGATTTAAGCGGTGATGAGGCAGGAGAAGCGACTTATCATAAGGTTCTATTTCATCCGGGGTTTGGTAATTTCTATGATTTTGCCGAGAATGCAGATGATTCTCAGTGGGAAGAGTTTCGCCAGAACATGATTGATTTGATTGAACCGTTGACCGAGCCCAACGCCGGCGGTGCCCGTATTGTCTATGATGAAAAAATCGGAACAGACTGGTTTGCCCTGAGTGTTTATGGCGGTGAAAATCTTGACCGTTCGGGTCAGAATAAACAACGTTATTTTGAAATGCCGTTTAACCTACGCTAAGTTGAATGGTGACCAAACAAAAACCGGTAAGTGTTCTTACCGGTTTTTTTGTGTTCTGATATCTACGTGATTATTTATGCCGTAAAGTCGGGAAGGCAATGACATCACGGATGGAAGCCGAATTGGTGAGCAACATAATCACGCGGTCGATACCGATACCCAGACCACCGGTAGGGGGCATGCCGTATTCCAGTGCGGTAACAAAATCGGAATCGAGGAACATGGCTTCGTCATCACCGGCTTCGCGCTGAGCGACCTGTGCCTTGAACCGTTCCAACTGGTCAA
>QKJH01000112.1 GCA_003250865.1 Alphaproteobacteria bacterium
GTCAGAGAAAATTTAAAGCGGATATCATTACCATCATCAGGGTCGCTGTTCTCGCGGCTAGATACCGGACGAGTCAACGGCTTGGCAACAAATGCCTCGCCCGAAATATAGTCACTGAACGTTACACGCGTACCAACACCAACAGAAGCGGCCGATTCGCTGCGGTCTTCACCTACGGCAATATTTTTATTCCAGACCTTACCGAAATCATAAAAGACATATGCCTGATAATCCTCAATATCCGGCATATCAACCGGCTGCGAATAAATCAGCTCAACCTTTGTAGCCAAACCGTTATCGCCGGTGATTTCAGAAATATCATAACCGCGGCCATACTGCGCACCGCCAAAGCCAAACTCTTGTCCGGCCAAAAGCGAGTCCGAAGCAACCTGACCGGTTACACCCAACAAACCGCTGATACGGCCATACAAACTTTGCAGACGGGACACATCGAAATTAACCTTGGTAAATTGATCGTCACCATTTGCACGGCTTAGGCTTTCACCGGCCTTACCCGACGAATCAAGAATAGAAAGACCTTGCGACAATTCCAACTCAGCAGCATTGTAACCGGCATACTCATCCAAAAGGTTATAAGAACCCTTGAGTTTCAGCACTCGAGTGCGATCCTCGGTCTGCAACGCGGCAAAAGCAGGATCATAGTTTGTTCTGTCGGTTGCATAATCAAAACTGGCACCCACAAAAAGACTCTCCGCACGCGAACGAATAAGCGGGTGATCAACAAAGATGGAGATTAGACTGGCCGCACCCTCGGTCCCCAAGCTTCCGCCCAAAGCAGACGGCAATGTCGGATCTGTCATGGTGTAAGAAACGCTGGCACCGGCCGTCGTTCCTTCATAACCAATCGGCATGGCATAAGAAGCTTGAAAATAATGCAATTCGTCATTATTTGGTGCCGTCAAATAGGTTACTGTCGTTTTCTCACCCAATTTGAACAAGGAATTGAAATTAGCCTGACCCAGAATACGCATTGTTCCCAAATAGCTGTTGCCGTAATTATCAACACCCACCAAACCATCAACACGCTTATCCGTGGCAATCAATGTCATTGTTGCTGCACCGGCCGTTGTTTGAGAGGGAGACAACACAGCACGAACCGTTACACCGGGAATGTCATTCATCAACAGCAAATAGCGTTCAAGTTCTTTGGAGTTGAGCGTACCGGAGTTGATAATTTTATCAGCATAAACACGGATACGTTCATCAGAGCCGCGCGTTTCTCCTTGGATAGCATAGCCATCAACAAAACCTTCGATAACACGTATTGTTACAGTACCGCTATTGATTTCCTGTTTAGGCACGATGGCACGGCTAAGAAGATAACCGCTATTACGGTACTTAGCCGTAATCTCATTGGCAATCTCATAAACGCGCGTCAGAGAAATTGTTTTTCCCAAATCATCGGCGTAAACGGATTTTAATGCTTCATCGCTGAGGGTTTTATTGCCGTTAATCACAACTTTTTTCAAAGTCAATTTGATTTTTTCAGCCCCTTCTGGAGCAACCTGAAGTGGTGCGTCCGGCAATTCAGGAGTTTGAATCTTTTGGCGTGTATCCAAAGATTTGGTAATATCAGAACCAACACGACCTGGCATAACGGTTGACGGCGGCGTTTGAGCAAGAGCCGTGGAGGCCATAAGGGCAACAGCCACAAATGAGGGGAGAGCAAATAGTTTTTTCATTTAAAATTACCTCTGAATGAGCAATGGATAGGACTTTTACAGATACTGGACCATAAGTAGTAATATCCTATTTATTGAAACATTTCAATATATTTATCACAATAATTGTGCAAACATTGCTTCATCCATGCAAAAAGACAACTGCACAACAAGTCCTAAAAAGAAAAGACCCTACATCTGTAGAGCCTTTCTAAAGGATTCATTGTCAGCTTAGAACTGCTTACTTACACGGAACCAGAAACGCGGAACCTTGTCCTTGGAGTCCGATTGCGGATCCCCCCCTGTCATACGCCACGCAACCGATGCTGTAACATTAACATCACCAATCGTTGTTGCATTAACGCCCAAACCCGCACCGGAAATGGTACGGTGGTTATCTGACGGGTTATAATCACTTTCATTTTCTTTAATCGAGCCGATATCATAAAAGACAACGCCTTGCAAAAACGGAACATATTCAGACGATGCAAAGTTATGTTGCAACTCAACCGTTCCTATTTGACCTTCATCGCCATCACTCTCACCTTGCGGATAAGCACGCACACCGCCCGAACCGCCAAGCGACATTTTTTCAGAGGAATTTAAGTTGCGACTGGCTTCTTGTCCCGATACACGGGCAAAGGCAAAATTATTGTCGGTCAAACGCTGCAATCGACTAAGGCTATACGTCAAACGACCGTAATCACCCCGAGCTTTTGCGGTACCGGAATCAATGGTGGCCGAGGCATCATCCATGCCCAAAACCCCTTTGGTTCCCATCACTTCAAAAGCCGTCACACCGCCTCCAAGAAGAGTATCCTGATAGTTACCGGCCAAGCCAACACTCACCATCTGCAAATCGCGATCACTGGCCGAATAAGGCGAACCGGTGCGATCCTGCAGTCGTTTATCTTCCAATGTAACCGAGCTGTACAAGCTACCCTTAAGGCTACGAATAACCGGATAAGTTGCGTACAAACTGGTATTTTCAGCCCGACCGCCGGCATCAAGAGATGAAAATTCCTTACCCAGTCCGTACCAGCTGCTTGCATAGGCAACACCAACACGCAACCCATCATACCCAACAGGCAAAGAATACGAAACACGACCATAGGACAAATCTTCATTACTGAAAAGCCCCCGCAAAGTAATCTGATCACCAATTTCAAGAGGGCTGCTGACCGTAACAGAACCGTCCAGACGATATTGTCCCGTATAACGGTTACCGTAATTGTCAGCGGCCAGATTACCAACGATATACTGTGATTTGTCCACCGTCACAATCAAGTCCGATGTTCCGACACTGGCTCCGGGGCGTAATGTAGCCTGTGCATTACTGACACCGGGAGTATCGGCAAGCAACAGCAACGCCCGATCAACCGAAGACGATTCAATTGCATTGCCTGCGTCAATTTGGCTATCAACATATCTCTCTGCCCGTCTGTCGCTCAGTAGTGATTTGTTATCAACCCGCTTTTCACTCAAAGCGCCTTCAACAATGGCAAAGGTCAAAACTCCGCCTTCCATTTTTTGCGGCGGAATATAGGCTCGGCTAACCATATAACCGTTTTCACGGTAAAAAGTGGTAATGCGTGAAGCTGCTTTTTCCAAGGCAGAAAGTGTATGGCTGTGTCCTTCTATATCGGCAACCAACTCATGCAGCTCTTCCGTTTTAAATAAGGTATTACCGGTTATACGTACCTCTTTAACAAAAATTTTGGTAGCAGTCGTGCTTTCACCGGTATCGGCTTTTTCCTCGGTTACCAACGGCTCGGTGCTACGTTGCGGCACCTGATTGGGTTGACGTTGGATATTACGCAACGTATCACCGGCATTGGGCGGCGAAACCTGTGCATAAGAAACACCGGTAGGCAATCCCAAAAGAACAATAAGGGAAGTAAGAGTAAGTGTCGATTTAGTCAAATGTAACATCATAATAAACCTTATTTAAACTTAGAGTTATTCTTCATCCGTACCGTTGGAAGCAGCATTCTGGTTTGCATTATTGCCGGGGGTTGCCGATGACCGGTTTCTT
>QKJH01000141.1 GCA_003250865.1 Alphaproteobacteria bacterium
GGTTCGGCATCCGGTTTTTTGCCTTTGGCAAAATAATCTTTTGCTTCCCAGTCGTTATAGAGTTTCTCTTCAATTTCGCTCGGGTTAAAGGTTTTTTCCATTGCCATACGTCTGTTTCCCTTATCTTTTTTTTCTTATCTATCAATTAAAAAGCCTGCCGCGGTATTCCCTTGGGCAGGCTGTTGTTCAAGTATTCATTGTTTATTTATTGACGCGCCGCCCAAGTTTTTCAAGCTCTTTTTCCACAAGCTCACGGACAATCACGGGCAGGTTGACATTCAGCCATTCTTTAAGCATCGGGTGAATCATTTCACGCACGATGTCATCAAGCAATACGGCATTGGTGCGCATGGCCAGATTATTTTCCTTGACCAGACGGCTTAGCGCCGAAGCGGCGATTTCCGATGCATCGGTGTCCAACAGGGCTTCTTCAACTTTACTCATCTCTTCAATATCCTCATCAGGGGCAGGGGACTCATCGTCAATGGATTGTTCTTCTTGTTCAGGTGCAGCAGCCACAGCCTCTTCTTCTTTTTCTTCTTCAGCAACAGGAGATTCTTCGACCGGTTCTTCTGCGGTTTCCGGCTCAGATTCTGTTTGCATTTCCTCTTCAACCGGTTCTTCGGCTTGTGCTTCTTCCGGCTCAGCCGTTTCTTCTTCGACTTTGTCCGTCAGTTCCAGAATGTCTTCATCATCGGCGGCTTCTTCCAGAGCGACATCCTCGGGATTAATGGCATCTTCCGATTCGGTTGTCTCTTCTTCTGCAACGACATCTTCGGCCGGTTCGTTTTCGGTTTCGGGCATTGCTTCCTCCACAGTTTCCTCAGCCTCGGACTCCTGAGCGTCGTCCATGGCATTTTCCTCTTCGGCAATGTCTGAATCATCAAGGTTTTCTTCGGCTTCGGCGGATGCTTCTACATCATCATCTTCGGAAATGATTTTCCGGATTGAGCCAAGAATTTCTTCGATGGACATGTCGTCGTTCGGGTCGGTTGCTTTTTCTTCAGCCATTCTTTTTTCGTACCTGCTTGTTTATTTTGTATTACTTTAGGGTGTTTTTTTTTAAATTACCAGAGGTTCTATGCAATTTATAGACCTAAAAGTTCAATTTTTAAATTTCCCATGGAGCGGAGCAGTGATAAGACGGCAATTTTGCGGTCAAATTCAGCTTCTACCAGAGAGACCTGGGCGTCAAGATATTCCTGTTCGGCATCCAATACGTCCAATGTCGTGCGTGAACCGATTTTCTCTTCTTCGCGGACACCTTCAAGGGCAATGGCAGCGGCATCAACCTGTGCCTGACGGGCGGCAACAACAGACTGAACGGCGTTATAGTCTGCCCATGAAGTATCCAGATTCTGGGCAATTTGCCGCTCTGTTTCGTCGATTTGAACGCGCTTTTGCTCGGCTTGGGTCATGGCTTGCAACTTGCGGGCACGCACAGAGCCGGATTGATAAAGCGGAACGGTCAGGTTAAGCGTTACACTGGCATCTTTTGACTCGCCGATTTGACTGGAGACATCTTCGTTATAGCCTGCGGCACCGACCAGATTAAGGCGCGGGCGGTTCTCACCTGCAATGGATTCGATGTTTTCTTTGGCGGCCTCGTGCGAGAGTTGGTAGGCCTGTTTTAAAGGGTTGTTATCCATGGCAATGCCCAAAGCCACTGCATGCGAGGCGGGAATGTCCGCTTGAATATCAGGGTTGGTTAAATCAGATGGCGCCTGACCTACTAACTGGACGAAACCGGCTTTGGCAGCGTCAAAACGTGCTTTTGCAGCTTCTAGATTGGCGCGCGAAGCGGCTAGTCGGGATTCTGATTGTGCTACGTCCGTACGGGTGGAGTTGCCAAGTTTGAATTTTTCCTGTTCGGCAATAAGCTGCTCCGACAATACCTTTTCATTATGTTCGTTTAATTCGATAACGCGTTGATAGCGTAAAACATCCAGATAGGCTTTTGCCGTTTGCAGAAGTAGCGTCTGACGCGTGCTTTCGGCTTGGGCAATAATGGCTTGCGTGTTCAATTCGGCAATTTTGATATTGGCCGCTGTGGTTCCGCCGGTATAAAGCGGCTGAGTTACCGAAGCAGCGGTTCCCCAAGGGGTAAGTGTATCCGAGCTGGAAACATCCGTGTCATTGTAACTCATTCCTGCTTTGGCTGTGATACCGATATTCGGACGGTAACCGGAAAAAGCAATGTCACGCGATTGGCGCACCGATTCAATTTCCTGTTGCTGGGCAAGCAGGGTTGGATTGGTCTGCAGTGCCGTTTGCAATGCTTGCGTAAATGTCATGGCTGAAGCTGTAACGGGCATGAGGGATAGAGTAAATATGCCGGATAATAAAATCTGTTTTTTCTTCATGGTGTTTTCCAGGTTAAAAGGTAAACGCAGGGGAACGCGGTTTGTCAATTAGTGGAGCGGAACATTCTACAATTGAATCATATAAGTATGATGAGCCCTGACGGGTAACGAGAACAGCACTCCCATGTGGGGAAGCGTCACTTATAACAATTGCAGCCAGTCTACCATGTTCCGATAGTTGGCGTAAGAGGGATTCTGGTATTTTGTTACAAATGCCGCCACCGATAAAAATAACATCAAAGGGGGCTTTGTCGGCGGTTTGTGTCCAATAATCGGTGACAAGCTGCGGAACGATATTTGTAATATCATTTCGGATACAATTCTCGGCTGTCTTATCAATAAAAAATTGTTTATTGTCAATGGCCAAAACCGTATCGGCCAATGTTCCCATTATGGCGCTGTGATATCCTCTACCGCAACCGATATCCAGAACGATGTCGGATGGTTTGATGTCCAGAGCCTGAAGCATTTTGCCAAAGACCGTGGGGGGAAGCATAAAACGCTGAAGGGTAGCATCGGTATAATACAAGGTTTCCTGATAACATTCCTTGCGTAAGGATTTATCGACAAAGTCTTCACGCGGTATTGTTCTCATGGCATTTAAAACCCCTGGGTTTACAATACCCTGCGGGCGAAGTTGTCCTTCGACCATTTGCTCGCGCATTTTGATGAAATCAATATACATGACGGATAAAAAACAGTTGTAAAATGAAACGACGCTGTAATCAGTCCTGTTGTACCCGAAAAAAAGAAAGGAAACCTTAATTTCCTGCAAAGAATGCTTGACCGGAACGATGCTTGTCATTATAGAGTATAAAACCAAGTTGCAAATGGTTATGGCGCGATGGCAGATTGGTTATGCAGAGGACTGCAAATCCTTGTAGGCCGGTTCGATTCCGGCTCGTGCCTCCAGAGCGAAAAAAATTACGTGAAAGTGATTTTTTCTCTGGATTATTGAAAAACTATTTGCTACAACAAGTCCACCTTGTTAGGGAAAAACAGTGTTCCTCGGTAGCTCAGTCGGTAGAGCAAGTGACTGTTAATCACTGGGTCGGCGGTTCGAGCCCGTCCCGAGGAGCCATTGTTTCCCTGAACAGGGTTTTTTTATGCCCGAAATCCGCGTTTTCCTTACTTTATATTGTGAGAGCTCCATGATTGTTTAGGGGCTTCCTTTTGCCTAATAAAGCTTTTTAAACGCTGTGATTTTTTTTACATCGCTTAAAATGTTGTTGCTGTCCGTCATATCCGCTGTGCCGAACAGGTAATTGACGATACGGAATCTATGAGCTGTTTTTTTTCTTGAGCGTCATTGATTACTTGACAAAATAGGAAAAATATC
>QKJH01000167.1 GCA_003250865.1 Alphaproteobacteria bacterium
TTTTGCCATTTCTATCCTGGATACGGTCGATGAGTGTTGGGGTAATTTGTTTGCCGCCGTTGACAATCATGCCGTAAGCCGAAACCATCCTGATTAGTGTTGTTTCCAAACTACCCAAGGCCGAGGATAGATAAGGCGGAATATTGTCAGCAATCCCAAAACGTTCGATGTAGGGACTGATAGTATCCATGCCTAGGTAGTCAGCCAGACGAACCGTCATCAGGTTGCGGGATTTTTCAATACCGACACGCAGTGGCGTTAGGCCAAAATAATTGCCCGAATAATTGCTCGGTGTCCATTTTGGTAGACCGGGGCCTTGATCGATAGTAATAGGAGCATCCAGTATAAGGTTGGATGGCGTAAAGCCGTTATCCAGAGCGGACAGGTAAATAAACGGCTTGATGGACGAGCCGGGCTGACGTTGCGCCTGTGTTGCACGGTTAAATTCCGACATTTGGTAATCATAGCCGCCTTGCATGGCCAGTACACGCCCCGTATGCGGATCCAGAACAATAATGCCTCCCTGAACAGCCGGGATTTGCTGCAGGGTATAGATTTTGTCTTTTTCTTGTTCTACAAGGATGACATCGCCCGTTTTTAAAACGTCAGAAGGGGTGGTTATTTTGTCGCCCAAATATTGCCGTTCTTTCCATTGGCGTGCCCAGCGCATGGATTCCATCGTAATATTGCCTTTTGTGCCATCGGCAAGGCCGATGTCAACAGTGTCAGGTTTTAGGTCAAGGACTACAGCCAGCTCCCAGTCCTTACTGCCTTTTGGTTTTTGTATAGCTGAAAGTTTTGTTTGCCATTGGTTTGTCGATTCAAAATGATTAACCGGGCCACGCCAGCCATGGCGCTTATCGTATTCCCGCAATCCTTCGGTTAGCGCTTTTGCGGCCAATTTCTGATAGGTTGGATTCAAAGACGTACGCACTGACAGGCCGCCTTCGTAAAGGGCGTCCTCGCCATAACGCTGGCTAAGAAAACGCCGCACCTCCTCATTGAAATACTCGCTGTCGGCTTGATAGGACTCAGTACGTTCGCGCACTTCCAAAGTTTTGCTTTTGGCTGTTTGGGCATCGCCTTCTGAAATAAATTCGTTTGTCGCCATGCGATCAAGAACCCAATTCCGCCGCTCAATAGCTTCTTTTTTATGATTGCGAACTTGATAGTTGTTGGGCGCTTTGGGAAGAGCGGCAAGATAGGCCGCTTCGTCGATTGACAATTCTTCAAGTGACTTGCCAAAATAATCCAGAGCGGCTGCTGCTACACCATAATTGCCACGTCCCAGATAAATTTCATTCAGGTACAGCTCCAGAATGCGGTTCTTGCTATATGTTTTTTCCATCCGGAACGCCAAAATAGCTTCACGGATTTTGCGTTTGTAGGATAATTCGTTTGAGAGCAGAAAGTTTTTGGCAACCTGTTGAGTGATGGTTGATGCGCCGACTGGACGCCGTCCGGTGCCAAAGCTTTTCAAATTGACTAGAACGGCTCGGGCAACCCCTTCAAAATCTACCCCGGGATGCGAATAAAAGTTTTTGTCTTCTGCGGACAGAAATGCATTAATCACGGTTTGTGGTACGGCTTGAATGGGAACGAAGACACGATTCTCGGTGGCAAACTCTTCCATCAGGTGCCCGTCACCAGCATGAATGCGGGTAGCGATGGCAGGCTGGTAGTTGGCCAGTTGTGTATAGTCGGGTAAGTCTTTTGAAAAATGCTGAACGGCAAGAATAACTCCGGCAATGCCAACGACTGCCGCAAATACGCCCAATGAAAAACACCATAATAGAAAACGACCAAAAAATTTCATGATTATCCGCTTGTTTTTTACGCAAATGAGATGTGTGGATTGCCTGTTATCAAGTGTAACGCACAACGGCACTGATGAACATAGGTTTTATAAGCGTTTATGATAAAAAAATCCAGCGTTTAAAAAATGTCGGCCAGTTCGCGTTTTTCCAGATAGCGGTCGATGCCTGTTGCCATTGCTTCGGAGAGCCTGTTTTGATAATCGGCCTGATTAAGCATGCGTGCTTCCTTTTCAGAGGATAAATATCCCATCTCAATCAGGATGGCAGGCATATCGGGTGCTTTAAGAACGGCAAAGCCTGCACTACGCAAGGGACGCTCTAATAATCTGACACGATTGGCTTTGAGAGAGTCAGCCAGATTATCGGCCATGGTTTTTGATTGATTCATCGTATCGCGCATTGCCAAATCAATCAGAATATCAGCCACGTCCTCTTCTTCGTGTGATAAGTCAATATCGGATAGGGCATCCGCTTTGTTTTCGCGTTCTGCCAACATGGCACTTTCCTTGTCCGATGCTTTGTCGGATAAAGTATAGATGGATGCTCCTTGCACGTCTCGTTTTTGGATAGAGTCGGCATGCAAGGATATAAACAGGTCGGCCCCTTTCTTACGTGCGAATTTTGTTCTATCCCGCAATTTGATAAAGCGGTCATTTTCCCGTGTCAGGTATACGGTATAGTTTTTTTTCTGAAGCTGATTGCGCAGTTTTTTTGCAATGGCCAATGTGACATGTTTTTCATAGGCTCCATTTTTGGCGATGGCCCCGGGGTCTGATCCGCCGTGACCGGGGTCAATGACAATGACAGTCTGTTTTTTTCCTTTGGGTTCATCGCTCATGGTGATAACGGGTTTTGCGGTGCTTGAGGGTGTTGCAACAGATTGTGTTGTTCCGGGCTCAGAGGAAGTGCCAAATATTTTATTCAGACTTTGGTGAAAGTTGTTTACAGAGCATCCTTGCATATCCAAAACCAGTCGGGATACGTCTGACATGTTCCGCGGCAATAAGAATGCCGATTGAATACACGCCGGTTGTGATAGGTCCAGAACAACCCGTAGACTTTCACTTTTGAAAGCGCCGTAACGGTAACTTTTTACCAAGCCGGTCGGGTCGGGTTTTTCATCGGGGGCATTCCATGTGCCGTTGGGAATATCAATGACAATACGGTTAGGGGCTTCCAATGAAAAAATCCGAAATTCACTATCCTGTGACAATTCCAGAACAAAGCGTGTATTGTTTTCAAATTTACCAAATCGCACATTCTCTACCGAAAAGCCATAGGCTTGTCCGGGAACTAAACCGGCCACCCCCAATAACAATGCTAGAACGGCTAAAATCTGTTTAAACATGAATGCGCATACTCAAGTGTTTGTGATAAAGAAAAGAAGCTATTGGCGAATCATAACACGGACAGGGTTTTTGTCGCAACGGTTGAAAAATAATCAATTATCTTTGGAAAAGAAGCTAGTCTTATGAATATGTTATGGTGTTTGGATGAAAAAATGTCCGCGGTTTTAGAGATAAAGATTGTCAATTCGGCGTAATTAAGGTTATCCTAGGGGTACGATTTTTTGCGGGTTTTTATACTCGGCGCGGCGAAGGATATACCGCCCCATGTTACGGCAGGCACGTTTGAGATAAACAGATACAACAGTGCATCGTAATAGAAAGAAGGGGTGCCGGGCGTTTATGAAGCTACCGCAACGAAAGAATATATGAGATTTGGTTCATTCGCACCAACCCACTGTGCGAAAATAAACGAGTTAAAGACAACAAAACGGTAACAGCTTGATACATTACGCGTACGGACATTATAGTATTTTACCATTCTTTCCTGCCCAAGGCGGGAAGTCCCGACGTATTGTACCGTTATTCCGGTCATAAGTTTTTTACCCGCCGTTCCAAATTTCATACAGGAATTTAATCTGCTTGTTTCGGTTCTTATGCCGAAAACGGGCGTAATGTATGAAGGATAATACAATGGTAAAAAGAATGTTGATTGATGCGGCACACAAGGAAGAAACGCGTGTGTCCGTTGTTGATGGCAACCGCCTGGAAGATTTTGACTTTGAAAGCAAAATCAAAAAACAAATCAAAGGTAATATTTATCTGGCAAAAGTTACGCGGGTCGAACCATCGCTTCAGGCCTGCTTTGTGGAATATGGCGGAAACCGCCAGGGTTTTTTGGCTTTTTCTGAAATTCACCCCGACTATTACCGTATCCCGGTTGAAGATAGAGAAGCGTTGCTTGAAGAAGAGCGTCGCCTAGCTGAGTTGGAAGAAGAAGAAGCCGAAATTGAAGATGCCAAACACGAAAATAATCGCCGTGCTGAACAATCTTCGGGTGATGACCTGATAGACGATGATTCTTCGGACAAGGAAAGCGAGAAAACGGAGAGTTCTTCTGACCCCATATCAGACGATGACGGTGATGATATCATGTTGGCTGAGAACGAGGACAAGGACGAAAAAGTTGTCCAAGATGTTGATGGCAACGCCGATGATAAAGATGCACCGAAGAAAAAACGTACACCTCGTAAACCGCGTAAAGCTTCGACAAAAACAAAAAAAACGGAAGATGCTGAAACAGTTGAAGGTGACAACAAGGAAGATAAAGCTGTCGGCGAAGAAGCTCAACCGATTGAAGAAAAACAAACAGAAGCTCTACAAGACAATGGCACAAATGACGATAACGGTGAGGAAACAGCCGACAAGTCGCAAGATAAATCCGAAAGTGGAAAAAATAACCGTCGTCGTAGCAAGCCTTCTTTGCGTAAGCGCTATAAGATTCAAGAAGTTATCACCCGCCGTCAAATCATGCTGGTTCAGGTAACAAAAGAAGAGCGCGGCAATAAAGGTGCTGCGTTGACAACCTATATCTCTTTGCCGGGACGGTATTGTGTTTTGATGCCGAATAGCCCGCGCGGCGGCGGAATCAGCCGTAAGATTTCCAACCCGAAAGATCGCCGTCGTATGCGCGAAATTATTCGTGAGCTGGAAGTGCCGCAAGGCATGTCTGTCATCTTACGTACAGCCGGTTTGCAGCGTAAAAGTTCGGAGATTAAGCGTGATTTGGATTATTTGCTAAGAATGTGGGATACCATTCGCCAAAGCACATTGGAATCCATTGCTCCTTCGTTGATATATGAAGAAGGTGACTTGGCCAAACGCGCTATCCGTGATTTGTATAGCGCAGATGTTGACGAAATTCTGGTTAACGAGGAAGAAGCCTATCGTAACGTCAAAGACTTTATGAAGATGCTGGTTCCCAGTCATGCCCGTAAGGTCAAGCTGTATAAGGAAGAAACATTCCCGCTGTTCCATCGCTATCAGGTGGAAAGCCAGATTGAGGAAATTTATAAACCCGAAGTGCGTTTGAAATCAGGCGGCTATATTGTTATCAATCCTACCGAAGCACTGGTCTCGATTGATGTTAACTCGGGCAAATCAACCCGTGAGCGCAATATTGATGAAACGGCTTTAAAAACCAACCTTGAAGCGGCTGAAGAGGTGGCGCGTCAGTTGCGGTTGCGTGATTTGGGCGGTCTGGTTGTGGTCGACTTTATTGATATGGAGAATTACCGCCACAACATGAAGGTTGAACGTAAAATGCGCGAAGCCATGGCAAATGATCGTGCCCGTGTTGAGGTAGGTCGTTTGTCGCAATTCGGTCTGTTGGAATTATCGCGTCAGCGTCTGCGCCCTAGTTTCTCGGAAACCCATTTCGAAATTTGTCCATATTGCAATGGTACCGGTATGGTGCGTACGATTGAATCTGCATCGGTTACGGTTCTGCGTGAATTGGAAGAAGAAGGTATCCGTAACCGTGCTGATGTTATTTCTGTAACGGTTCCGCCTAAGGTAGCGCTGTATCTTTTAAATCAGAAGCGTGAAAAGCTGTCATCATGTGAGCTACGCTATGGTGTAACGGTTTTCGTGCGTGCTGATGAAAAGATGGCTCGTAACGACTTTATTGTTGAGCCCACCAAGGCGCGCGATAAGTCTGTAGTGAAAGATAAAGTTGTTTCTTCCGATATAGATGATGCTGTAGAGGCTACGATTGAGGAGCTGCCAGAAGAACAGGCTGAAAACGATAATGTATCGGATGACACCGATAAGTCTGAAGAAAAGCGTGATGATGGGGATAACACTGCGCAGGATGAAAAATCGTCCTCCAAGCGTCGTAATAACAACCGTCGCCGTCGTAGCCAATACCGTTCAAATCGCCGTAATAACAGGCGAGATAATCCGTCCGAAGAGCATGCGGAACGTTCGCAGCAAAAAACAGAACAGAACAAGGCCTATAACACACCACAGTCTTCCGAGGTAAAAACTCCCCAAAAGGCGGAGCCGGTTTCGGAAAAACCAGCTAATGCTGAACAGCCTGTAAAAAAAGAACAGCCGGCTAAGCCGTTTGTAGTCGGAAGTGATGCCGGGGTTCAATCGGTTAACCAACGTCCGGACCAACCCAAAAAAGGCTGGTGGAAAAAACTGGTTGAATAAACTACCAGCAATGGATTCATCATAAAAAGCTCTTTTTCTTAAAGGGCTTTTTTATTGCAGAAATACCCTATATTATTGTTTCATGATAAAAAACATCGTATCACATCTGGCGGTTTTTATTGCTGTTTGTACGGCAATAGTTCTTTTTAACACAAAAGCCTACGCGCTTGTTGTACTGCGTGATGATGAAATAGAAAACTTTTTGCGCGCTATCAGCCTCCCTGTTTTTCATGCGGCGCAACTATCCCCGGATAGCGTATCATTGGTGCTGGTCGGCGATGATACAATCAATGCCTATGTGGCTGGAGGACAGAATATCTTCATATATAGCGGTTTGATTGAAAAAACGGACAATGTTGGCGAATTGGTCGGGGTGATTGCACACGAAACAGGGCACATTGCCTCGGGACATCTGGTACGCGGACAGGAAGCTATGGAACAGGCATCCTATCAAGCAATGCTATCAACCGTTCTTGGGGTTGCAGTTGGCGTATTTGCCGGGAACGGGGAAGCCGCTACGGGATTGACTCTTGGTGGAAGTGAGATGGCCAGACGCTCATTCTTGCGCAATAGTCGTACTTTCGAAGCTTCGGCAGATCAGGCGGCGGTAACGTATCTACACGACAATCACCTTACAGCCGCAGGGTTGGAGAGTTTTTTAGGTAAGCTGTCATCTCAAGAGGTGCTGTTAACATCCCAACAGGATGAATATGTAATGACTCACCCGATTTCTCAGGATCGTATCCGTTTTATTGAGGAAAAGGTTGAGCGGGAAACTAATGTTCAAGATTGGCCGCCAGAAATAAAAGAAGGGTATAGTCGTATCAAGGCCAAGATACTGGCTTATCAACATCCTGAGCAGATTAATCGGGTTTATGGGGCTAGCGACACAATGGCCGGCAATTATGCTAAGGCAATCGCAGCTTACCGGACGGGGGATGTAGCGCTGGCCAAGCGTTTGTTGGATAGTCTTATTGAAAAAGAGCCTTCAAACCCGTATTTTTCCGAATTGATGGGGCAAATTCTGTTTGAAAATGCCGATATTGACGGAGCCATACGGTTTTATCGTAAGGCCTATGATTTGCGTCCGCAAAGCGGGCTGATAGCCATGGCGCTTGGCCATGCATTGCTTGAAAAGAATAATCCCGAAACCAATAAGGAGGTTATCGGAATTCTGGAAAAATCCCGTCTGATCGAAAGGCATTCGCCTCAGCTATATCGTTTCTTATCGATTGCTTATGGACGTTCTGGGGATAACGGCATGGCGCAGCTTTATTTGGCAGAAGAAGCCATGATGAATCGTGACTTTGTCAAAGCCGGTCAGCACGCTAAAGCGGCGCAAAAAACATTGCCGGAAAAAAGTTCTGCGTGGTACCGAGCCGAAGACTTGATTAGACTGGTCAAGGATACTAAAATATGATACTAAGGAACTCTCTTATCGAAAAAGAGGGCAATACAATTATACCAATGATAAAAACAACATCGGGAATTAAAAACATGAAAAAGAGCGTTTGCAACATCAAAATCAACTTATGTGCTGTGATTGTCGCGGCAATCAGCGTTATTTTGCCGACAACTGCTATGGCGCAGTCAGATAGCGGCTATTTAATGACGCAGGCTGAAAAAGAAGCCGTTCAAAATGTCGTTAAAGAATATATTAGCGAAAACGGCGATTTCCTTTTGGAAGTGTTGCAATCGGCCACACAGAAAAAAGTACAGGAAGAAGTAAAAGCTGACAGTGTTATCGAAAATCCTCCGGAAGGCCTGTATAATGCCGAACATTCTCCGGTTATCGGTAACCCGAATGCTGACGTGACGGTGGTTGAATTTTTTGATTACAACTGTGGTTACTGTAAACGCGTAGCCGGCGATGTTCAACGCCTTGTTGAAGAAGATAAAAATGTTCGTGTTGTCTTTAAAGAGTTTCCAATTCTTTCCGAAAGCTCTCAAGTGGCAGCCCGTTATGCTTTGGCCGCTGCAAAACAGGGCAAGTATAATGAATTGCACATGGCTTTGATGAAACAATCCGGCCGCGTGGATGAAAAGGAAATCCTGCGCGTTGCTGATTCTTTGCAAATTGACATCCGTCAATTGAACGAAGACGTGTACAGCACCGATATCGGTGATGAGCTTACGGCTAACTCGGAAATGGCACGTGAAATTGGCGTTCGCGGCACGCCGTTCTTCGTTGTAAATGGTGAAAAATATCCGGGAGCGCTGAGCTATGCACGTTTGAAAGCGTTGGTTGAATCGGCTCGTATCAAAGCCAAAAAAGAGCCGGCTACAGCACCGTCAGGCGAATAATAATTTTAATCAGACCCGGTACAATGAACGACATAAATTATAAGCGTTATCGTGTTGGGTCTGATTTTCTCTTATCGTGACAGAGGTGAATAATTTGGAACGGTATACAATCCTTATCATTAATGGCCCTAATCTGAACTCGGTTTCCAAAACCGAACTCAGGGCTTTTTCGTCCAGTTGGTTGGATGATGTCGAAGAATTATGTCGTGAACAGGCGGCAGATTTGGATATTTCTCTAGATTTTAGACAATCCAATCATGAAGGTGAACTCCTTGATTGGATACACGAAGGGATTCGAACCTTTGACGGTATTATTATCAATCCTTCCAGCTATGGGGTGACTTCCCAAGCCATCCATGATGCTCTGTCCCTTGCTCCGATTCCGGTTGTTGAGGTACAACTGGGTAATATCATGAGTGAATTTGACAAAAAAACACCCGTGACAGCCGGTGCGGCGGATATTCTTATTGCAGGAGCGGACGATTATGGCTATCTTCTGGCGATGGATGCCGTTATACAGATGTTGGATAAAGATAAAAAAGAAGAACAATAGTAACCAAAGATTGGAAAAACGATGAAAATTGATATTGAAGCCATTCGTTCACTGGCAAAATTATTGGATGAAACGAATCTGAGCGAGATTGAAATTACAGAAGGCGACAACTCCGTGCGTGTTAACCGTGGCGGCAGTGCGTCCATGGTCAATTATGCTCCGGTTTCGGCTGCTGCTCCGGTTGTTTCCTCTGCCGGCGCACCTGCTGTTGCGACAGGCAATGATGCCGCTGCTAATCCGAATAGTTTGAAATCACCAATGGTCGGCACTGTTTATTTGCAACCGGAACCGGGTAAGCCGTCCTTTGTTTCTGTGGGTGATAGTGTCAAAGAAGGCGATACTCTGCTGATTATCGAAGCCATGAAGGTCATGAACCCGATTAAAGCGACCAAAGCCGGTGTAGTTAAATCTATTTTTGTGTCTGATGCACAGCCGGTTGAATTTGATGAACCTTTGATGATTATTGAATAATCATACGGCAAAATAACAACAAAGGGATTTTCCATGTTTAAGAAAGTGTTGATTGCTAACCGCGGTGAGATTGCTTTGCGCATTCACAGAGCCTGTAAAGAAATGGGCATTGAAACGGTAGCGGTCCATTCCACAGCAGATGAAAATGCCATGTGTGTGCGTTTGGCTGACGAATCTGTATGTATCGGCGGCCCGCGCTCACGCGACAGCTATTTGAATATTCCGGCAATTCTATCGGCAGCTACCATTACCGGTGCGGATGCTATCCATCCGGGTATCGGCTTTTTGTCGGAAAACGCCGAATTTGCTGCCATGGTTGAAGAGCACGGCTTCACGTTTATTGGCCCCAGCGCTGATATTATTTCCCGCATGGGAAATAAAACAGTGGCTAAGGAAACAGCTCAAAAATTTGGTTTGCCGGTTATTCCCGGTTCGGACGGCGCGGTTAATACCATTGAAGAAGCGCGGGAGTGGGCCAAAAAAATCGGTTATCCCGTATTGATTAAGGCTGCTTCGGGCGGCGGCGGCAAGGGTATGAAAATTGCCCATGAAGCAAGCGAACTGGATAACGCCTTTTCCATGGCACGTTCCGAGGCCAAAGCCGCTTTCAATGACGATACGGTTTATATGGAGCGCCTGTTGCAAAATCCGCGTCACATTGAAATTCAGGTTTTGGGTGATAATTACGGTAACGCCATTCATTTGGGTGAGCGCGATTGTTCATTGCAACGTTCTCACCAAAAAGTTTTGGAAGAGGCTCCGTCTCCGGGCTTGAACGAGGAAGAGCGCAAATTTATCGGTGAACTTGCTGCCCAAACAACGTCAAAGATGGGCTATTCCGGCGCAGGAACCATGGAATTTTTGTATGAAAACGGTGAATTCTTCTTCATGGAAATGAATACCCGTCTTCAGGTAGAGCATCCTGTTACCGAAATGATTACAGGCATTGACTTGGTGCGTGAACAAATCCGTGTTGCTTCCGGTGCCAAGCTGGGTTATACGCAAGACGATATCAAAATCAACGGTCACGCCATTGAATGTCGTATTAATGCCGAAGATCCAGATACCTTCATTCCGTCACCGGGTAAAATCAAGCGCTTTCACCAGCCGGGAGGTTTGAGTGTGCGCGTGGATAGTGCCATGTATGATGGCTATTCCATTCCTCCATACTATGACAGTTTGATTGCAAAACTGATTGTTCATGGCGCTAACCGCAACGAATGTTTGATGCGTTTGAAGCGCTGTCTGAGTGAGATGGTTGTTGAAGGGGTCAAAACACTTATTCCGCTTCATCAACGGTTGATTGAACAACCCGATTTTATCGACGGTAATTTTGATATCCGTTGGCTGGAAACATGGTTGAAAAACAGAGATAATTCGGCTTTGCAAAAAGAGGAACAGGACGAAGCCGCTTAGGCGCTATTACTGTTCTGATGTTTTATTAGATGTGTCGGCTTCTTCGGAAGTCGGCACATTTTTTGTCGGTTGTTGGACGGCATCTTTATCAATGCAGTCCAGCACCCAAACGTCATAAATGGGGTGGTCCATGGCAGATAAAGCTGGCGATGATGCAAACATCCAGCCTGAGAATATCCATTCGGACGAGGCAGATGGATTGGCTATAACCGCTTCCGGTTGAGCCGGTTTTTTGTTGTCATCGGATACGGCCTTTTTTTGCCAGATTTGCAAGAATGCGGCGGATTCTGGTTGTTCAATGGGGGGGGCCTTTTTACATGCCTGAGCAAGAATGTAGATAGTGCCAAATTTGACCGTTTCGCCGACGGGAACCTCAAATTTGTGGGTTCGTGCCGTAACCTTATCAAGACTTTGCAGCACTACAACCGATTTATCCAACATAGCACCGGAATCAAACGTTGTTTGGGTTTCCTTGGAAATATCAACGGCAGGGAGCGCAATGGTTTCTAGGGTTTCTTGAGCCATGGCAGGAACAATGTACAACAGTGACAAGGCCGAAAATGCCCCGGCTGCCAAATGTGTTTTTATTTCTGCCATGGTTATATCCTGTTGCTATTAGGGAGTATCTGTTTGGGTTTCCGATGTTGGCGTATCTTTTTTGTCTTCATCGCTGCCGCTCATAGCAAAGATAAGTTTGCCAATCATATCCTCAAGGCTAACCGAAGCCTGGGTGTATTGGATTTTTCCGTTATCGGGAATGGTATCCATCGATCCACCCGGTTCCAACGCCAAATAATTACCCCCTAAAAGGCTTTCCGACTGGATTTTGGCAACTGTGTCATCCGGCAACTGGTATTCCGGTGCAATGGTCATAACGACAGTGGCAAGATAGGTTTCAGGGTCAAGCTTTATATCACGGATAGTTCCAACTTTGACGCCGCTGATGCGAATATCGCCACCGATAATCAGGCCGTTTGATTGGCTAAAGTCAGCCGTCACAGTATAGCCTTCGACGGTTTGAATATCCGTGGTAGAAAAAGCCACCAGCAGAAAAGCGACTGCGATAAATAAAACGATGGCACCTAAAATGGTTTCGATAGCACTACGACTCATAAAAGTTCCCTTTCCGACTATGGGGAGAATTGATATCCACTGTAATTATCCTGATAAAAAACGCTCTTGCAAGTGCAATTATTGTATCCTGTCCGATAGGGCTAAAAAAAATGTATATTCCGTGATAAATCGGGCAAAAAACAGATTTGCCACATTGCCATGATGGTGGTTTTATGGCACGCTTTAGCAGTTGGCATAGCCTATAATTCCCTTATCGGACGTGTGGATGAAAATAAAACGCCTCTATACACAGGAACATAACGACCCGTATTACGGATTATCCTTTTCCGGTTTTGAAAAGGATGTCTTGGTGGGTTATGATTCGCTTGAAGATGATTTTTCTCAAAAAGAAGAAATCGACTTTGAGCGGGAGGTTTTCTATTTGCCGTCCCATTGGGATAAAATGGCCAAATCAATGTTTGTTGACTGGCTGATGCTCAAAGATGGTGTGCCGACATTTACCAAAACCATATGTGATGAAAGTACGCCATCGTGGTTGTGGCACTCGGAGCCGGACTGGGAAAAACTGGAACAGCTGCCCCGCTCGCTTAGAACCAAGGGCGAGAAAGATGCTCGCGATGTCATTAACCGCCTTGTTGGCGGGTGGACTTATACCGCATGGCATAACAAAATTTTTGACACCGCAGATGATGCATGCGTCTTTTATGATGAGTTACGCTATATGCTGGTCAATCGTCTGGTTTTTCCTGAAACGGCACAATGGCACTTTGTTGGTGTAGACTGGGCGTACGGTATTCACGAAAAGGTTGTATCCGATTATGCCGTCGTTGGTGATTTGAAAAAGACAAACCATCTTCCTGCCGATAGCAAGATGCCGCCCAAAAACACATTCGGCATCTGGGGTGGTGTCGGGCGCATGGATAGTGTAACTCCGGATTCCGGGGATAGCGCAGATCCTTCTGATACGAGCTTTTCTGCATTTGATTGGTCCAATCTGTCGAATTACATGATGCAAAAGGGACGTGACTCTTCCTCGAAAAGTCACGCTAAAAAAATTGTTCTGGCGGCTGATCATCCGGAAATTGAATCATTTATTGATTGGAAATTGCATGAGGAGCACAAGATTGCTTCGTTAATTACTGGCTCGCGGGTTATGCACAAATACCTCAAGGCCATTGTTGCTGCAGCCAGCGAAGAGATTGCCGGAAAATATGCATTTGATGAAAAACACAATCCGATGTTGGCGCGTGCTTTGCGTAATGCTCGCCAATCGTTTGTGCCTGAACACACAATCCAGCAAGTTATTCACCTGACCAAGCAAGGTGTTCGCAATATCAATTTTTCTGTCTTTGATGCCGACTGGGATGGCGAAGCCTACCGCACGGTGCACGGTAGCCGCGTTCACACGGCGGTTCGTATTCCACATACGCTGGTCGAGGCAGCTCAGGACGAGCTGCTATTTGATTGTTGGACATTACGTCATCCAACCAG
>QKJH01000017.1 GCA_003250865.1 Alphaproteobacteria bacterium
GGCGTATCATCAATCATTGCCGTATTTTCAGGTTTTACTCTCAAAGCTTTCATGGCCTGCTTGACAGAAACGGTGTTTTTGTCTTTGGCATTGAAATCTGAATCAATCAAGTCAAAGATATTGTCGCCAAATTCCGCTTCAAGTCCCAACTGGCCTTTCAGTATCCGTTTTGTCATCTCAAACTCACCATGCGTAACAACGGCCAGTTTTACATCCTCCAGATTTTTAATGGCCGTAACCAACAAAGGATCAGGAATGATGTTACTGACATCCAGATTGTCCATATGGCGTTTGTGAAATTCTTTTCTATCAAGACCGTACTGATCGCACATGGTGTACCAGACTTTATCCCGAACAACCGTTTCTTTGGATTTAACCAACGCATCTTCATAGGATAATTCAATGCCTTTTTCAGCAACCATCTCAACCAGTGTTTGAGCAGCAGAAATATCCAGCTCCTCACGATGTCGGTTGGCTTGGGGCGTTCCACCGCGATATGTCGTACCATCCATATCAAACAATGCGCCTTCAATAGCACATCGCGCAACGCCATTCAAAAATTCCTGTTGTAATCCTCTACGATGATTGGCTCGTACCGCTCTGTAGTTCATGACACACCACGCTATTCTTACTTTTTATCCATAAAACAATAGACTTTTAATATTGCCCTTATGGTAGCACAGATTTATTAATTATGTCAATAATATTGACGGCCGTTATGCCAAAATGCTCATATAAATCCTTGTACGGAGCGGACTCGCCAAACCCGGTCATACCTACAAAAATATCATTATTGTTCAGATACTTATACCACGGTTGCGCCACACCTGCCTCAACAGAAATACGAGGAACCGTCCCCAGAACTGTATTCCGATAGTCCTGTGATTGCAGGTCAAACAGCTCCATACAGGGCATGGACACGACGCGCGAGTCGATTCCTTTTTCTTTCAATTGCTTGTGTGCATCGAGTATGATTTCCACTTCCGAACCGGATGCCATCAACGTTACTTGCGCCGTTTCACATTCTATTAATACATAACCGCCCTTGGCCGTTTTATTTTCCGCGACATCACTGCGCACAGTCGGTAACCCCTGACGGGTAAGAGCCAGTACGGACGGCGCATTATCATTGGTTACAGCCAGCTCCCACGCTTCTGCCGTTTCCACCGCATCGCACGGACGGAACACCAGCAAATTGGGAATAGCGCGCAAAGCTGCAAGATGTTCAACCGGCTGATGGGTTGGCCCGTCTTCGCCCAAACCGATGGAGTCATGAGTCATAACGTAAACGACACGATTTTTCATCAGTGCTGAC
Organism: Alphaproteobacteria bacterium; assembly: GCA_003250865.1. Taxonomy (GTDB): domain Bacteria; phylum Pseudomonadota; class Alphaproteobacteria; order Micavibrionales; family SZUA-601; genus SZUA-601. The sequence goes on from QKJH01000017.1 coordinate 1,316, forward strand.
AGGCGCATAGCGGGGCGGGCATAATCGGTAAAACACATGAATGTTCCAGCATAAGGAACAACACCGCCATACAACGCCAAACCGTTCATCACGGCTGACATCCCCAATTCGCGAATACCATAGCGAATGTATCGTCCGGCATAGTTATCCGCATTCAAATTCTTAATATCAGCAGCCAAGGTGTTGTTTGAGGGTGTCAAATCGGCAGAACCACCCAAAAGACACGGCAACACCGGCAATATAGAGCCCAACACTTTTCCGGATGCCTGACGCGTAGCCAATTTTGGTTTTTCGGCAATGATTTTTTTCTTGAACTCTGTCAACGCTGCAAAAAAAGCCTCGGGAACATCAGCAGTCAAACTAAAATCATTTGCCTGTTTGCTTTTCCAGTCTTGAAATGCCATATCGCCTTTTTGCCCGACCTGACGCCATGCCTCAAGAATATCAGTCGGCACTGCAAACGGTTCGGATGACCATTTCAAGGCATGGCGGGTTTCCTGTACTTCCTCCGGGCCAAGCGGTGCGCCATGTACTTCGTGTGAACCGGCCTTGTTCGGGGAACCAAAGCCGATAACCGTGCGGCAAATAATAATGCTAGGTTTGTCCTTTTCATTTTGTGCAGCCATTATTGCCGCAGCAATTTCATCCGGATTATGACCATCAACCTGTTGTACGTGCCACTGATAAGCCTCAAAACGTTTTTGTGCATCGTCCGAACAGGACAAATCCAGTGAACCGTCAATTGTAATATCATTACTGTCATAAAAAAGTACAAGCTTAGCCAATTTCAGGTGTCCGGCCAGCGAGCATGCTTCGTGCGAAATGCCTTCCATTAAATCGCCATCGCCGCAAAAACAATAGGTATAGTTTGAAATAGCAGCATCGCCTTTTTGGGCATTCAAGTGCCGCTCGGCAATTGCCATTCCGACCGCATTGGCAATTCCCTGTCCCAGGGGACCGGTTGTGGTTTCGATACCGGCCTGGATATCCCGCTCGGGATGCCCCGCACACAAGCTTCCCAACTGACGGAAAGATTTGAGGTTATCCAACGTCATTTTTTCATAGCCGGTCAGATAATTGAGCGCATAAAGCAGCATCGAGCCATGTCCGCCTGAAAGCACAAAACGATCACGCGATGCCCACTCGGGATTCGAAGGAGAGAACCGCAAAAATCGTGAAAAAAGAACTGTTGCTACATCCGCCATACCCATCGGCATTCCGGGATGTCCCGAATTTGCTTTTTGAACACCGTCAATTGCCAAAAAACGGATGGCGTTCGCCATATCATTATGCGTTACCGAGGACATAAAAAAACCTTTCGTGTATATCATGAAAAAATACACGTGAAATGTGGCGTTTTATTCCGGTTTCGTCAATGGGATTTATGATTTTATTTTTTTATGATTTAGCCAATATGTGGTTTTTTCGATGAAGGCCTCTTTAACGATCGGTTTATTGATATAATCATCCATTCCCGCATTAAGGCATTTTTCTTTATCACCCTGCATAGCATCGGCAGTCACGGCAATAATAGTGGTACGAATCCCTTTTTTCTTCTCATAGGCGCGGATTTTTGCCGTTGCTTCAAACCCGTCCATAATAGGCATTTGGCAATCCATATATACGATGTCATAGCGGGTGCTTTTCATTTTTCGCACCGCTTCCTCACCACCGAGCGTATAAGAAACTCGGCATCCCAATTGTTCGACTATTTTTTTGATAAGAAGAATATTGACCTTCATATCATCTACCACGAGCACTTTTCTTCCTTCATAGCTGGGCTTTTCCTCTGCAGAGTCGGGGGCTCCCCGGTTCTTTTCATTGCTGTCAATCAGTTCAGCTGCCCGTTCATAGCACCGGCTCATTTCAAGCCGTGCATAATCCCGGGCAGACAATCCCAGAAGTTCAATAACCGATTTGAGATAAAGTGTTAAATAATGCCGCGGATAAAAGCACAGGTTTGTACATTTTTTAATATTTTTGACAAAAAACTCTGTCTTTTGAATGGCAAGACTGGAATAGACAATTTTTATACAGTCCTGTAAATTATCGGCATTATCCGCAAGATAATTCAGCACCGCAAAATCTTTCGGTTGCCCATTACCGTAATCAAGCAATAATGCTTGATATTTTGCCGGATTTTGTTTTAAGGCATCTATAAGCTTTCCCGCATCCGAGTACACGTCACAGCCGATACGCGCTCTTTTAAAATAATGTGCAAGAATTTCTCCTAAGGATTCCACACTTTGCAAAACAGCAACTTTCTTGACAGGCTTATAGCTTTTTGGCATCGCCGTTGTGCATGAATGTTCGCACTCTTTGAGTATAATATTAA
>QKJH01000181.1 GCA_003250865.1 Alphaproteobacteria bacterium
ATAATATTGTTATGAGCATATGTCAATTAATCAAATATAAATATCTGATTATTTACTGTTTTAAAGCATCAAGATTCCTTTTATAAAATCTTTTTCCCTCATATGTGTATTCAATAATTTTGTTCTGATCAATAAGTTCTTTTAATATCGAGCTGTCCGCTTTTTTTACTTTAATATAATGCCGGATGATTTCTTCTCTGATCGGATGTACGGAAGTAATGCTTAAAAGATCTTCCGCGACATTATCCGTAAAGAAGAACCCCTGTTCGGTATCGTCCTCGGTGATACATTCAACATTTACGCTGGAAATGCTGTTAATTATGCTTGCGGTTTTAATAAGACTTTCGCTTGTCGCTCTGTATATATTACTTTCGGCGGGTGGCCTTGTCGGCACCAATATATATGATTTACGTGGATTGATTTTCAAAATTTGTTCTGCTATTCCCTCAATATGTCGGGGATCATCATTCAACCCCGATACAAGCATGGTTTCGGTCACAAGGTTTCCTTTATATGATTTTGAAAAGTCGATCACGCCTTTCAAAACTTTTTGAAGGCTCAAGCCGCCGTGCGGTCTGTCGATCCGGTGCCAGACATCGTCCGAAACAGCGTCGATTTTCACGGACACCCAATCCGATTTTGATAAATCTTCTTTCACTTCATCCATCCATAAAAGCGACGCATTCGTTATGACCGCCGTTTTAATATTCAAATTTTTTATAAGATCAAGTTCGATACCTAAATTCTTATCAAGTGTCGGTTCGCCGTCCGGTACAAAGGATATATAATCCGGCTGTTTTCCGTTTTCCTTGATCTGATTCACCTTAGTTTTTACCTCAGAATATATATCTTCAGGCTTGTAAAATTCTTTTCTGTATATCTTCATGTTTTTTGTTCTGCCGATCTGACAGTAAACGCAGGAATAAGAACAAACTTTAGGAGGAATATTGTTGACTCCGAGGCTTTGTCCCAATCTTCGTGAGGGGACAGGACCGTATACGAACATAATATCATTTCCTTTCTGTTGAAGCATCGCTGTTATATAAAGATTCGGGAGAAGCTTTATCAATAAATAAAATCCCATCAAGATGGTCAATTTCGTGACAGAAAGCTCGAGCCAATAGTCCCGTTCCTTTTAAAATAACAGAATCTCCATTTTCATTCAAAGTGCTGACTTCCACTTGCTCAGGCCGTTTTACAGTTCCGTAAATACCGGGGATACTTAAACATCCCTCAGTCTCCTGCTGTTCACCATAAGAGCTTACGATTTCCGGGTTTATTAGCTTTATCAAGCCTTCTCCCGCATCGATAACGACCAATCTTTTTAATATGCCAATCTGTACCGCAGCCAGCCCCGCGCCATCTGCCTGATACATGGTTTCTGCCATATCGTCAAGAATGGATAATATCCTGCCGTCTATCTTTTCTACTGTTTTTGATTTTTTACGCAGAATATCATCCTTTTGATAATTCATTATATTTCTTATAGCCATGTGTATCATCCTTATATGATTAAAATGATAGTGAAATGCGAACAAGGCAGGCCTCAGGCCTGCCTTTCGCTTTACCGACAGGGCTATTCTTCCGTGCTTCCTTCAAAGTCCGCAAGACGCTTTTTTACATCGTGAAGCTGATTTTCCAACAGCTTTGCCTGTCTTTTCAGAAGCTCTTTTTCATCAGCATCCGACGCATATGCCCCATTTGTATTTTGGCCGCCGAAGCGTGCCCATCTCGGCAAACCGGTCGCATAAAACATTCGTCTGAAGCCTCGACCTCCACCGAAACCACATCCGTAACCGACCGGATTTGCGTAACCCGGGGCAGCAAAGCCCGTACAGAAGCCCGCGCCTCGCCCTGTCATTGGACCCATTCCCATAGGTCCGGTTCCATCTCCTCTTGGCATAATATCACCACCTTTCCTGTTAACTTTTATTTTTGTATTCTGTTGCGGTTAAATAACCGATAAGCCAGATACGCGCATCCGGGCAGCACTCCAGCGAGCCAGAACATACGTCTATAACCTCGACCTTGTCCGAACCACATTCCTCGTCGGACTCTTGTATTCGCATATCCGGGTGTTTTAAAGCCTGCGCAGAAACCTGCACCTCGTCCAGTCAATGATCCCATTCCCAAAGGACCGGTTCCGTCACCTCTCGGCATAATATTCTCTCCTTATTCTTTTATACATAATAATTTGCTTATTTGATTACTAAGCCTCTCTGCTGTTTCCGGACTGACAGCATGCTCCATTTTACAGGCATCTTTATTGGCGATTACTGCGTTTACTCCCAATACATCTACTAAAAATGTTATGATGAGGTCGTGTTTGTTTTTTATTTGCATAGCAAGCTTATATCCGTTTTCTGTTAAAATAATGCTTCCGTATTTTTCTTTTTCAATAAGTCCGGAGCTTTTCAGTTCTGTCATCATTCTGCTTACGCTGGCTCGTGTAATCCCAAGCCTCTCAGCAACACCCGACGATTGCACTTCTTTATTGCATTCAGATAATTCATATATCACCCGTAAATAATCTTCCTTTGAACGAGTAATTGAATTTTTTTGAGTGGAATCCATTTTTATGAGCCTCTAATCATGGATGTGCCGCATTTTGGGCATTTTACAGAAGTACATGGAATTCCCGGCGCATGTGCTATTTTTTCTCCGCATTTCGGACATACGCAATAGCCTCCGGGACCAGAGCGCATACCGCCTATTCTACCTTGTCTTCCAATGCCTCTTCCTGTAATCGGTCCCTGTCCCAACGGGCCTGTTCCGTCTTTATTCGGCATAACAAAAACCTCCTCGAATAATATTAATCAATCGTCATGTGGATGGTCGCAGACAGTTTTGTCCAATCCGTAACCTCGCCCCGTGCCGGGAACACATAGGCTTTCACCATTTGCTATAAGGGTTCCTTGTATAAAGGAATCAAGTGTATTGTTTACATCTCCGGTAACTCCCGCAATTACCTGTATCCCATAAGAATTAAATATTTCCGTTGCTCTTGCTCCGATGCCGCCGCAAATAATTCTATGAACACCCTTTGAATGTAGGAACTCCGGAATAGCTCCGGGAGCATGACCCGGATTTGGAAGCCTCTCTGATTTTATCAGTTTACTGCTCTGTATCTCCGCAATCAAAAACTCAGGACATCTTCCGAAATGCGCGGATACTGAGTTGCAATCAGTTGAAATTGCTATTTTCAATGCATTTACCTCCTTCTACCTGTTATTGTTGATATTTGTTCCGAAAGCTTTTCCCAGATATCTTCAATTTCTGCTGTAATATTTTCAAGTCCAGCGTCAATCGGCGTTTTAAACTCACGCAGCGCATAAACAATCTTCGGCTCAAACGGAATTTTTCCGATTACCTTAAAACCGTTCTTATCGCAAAAATCCTCAATTTGCCTTGTAATATCCGGGTTAAGATCATATTTATTAATGCACACATAACCCGGAATATCAAAATGCTTTGCTACTGCCAGAACTCTTTCAAGATCGCTAATCCCGGATTTTGTCGGCTCCGATACGGCAACGACGGCGTCAGCCCCGGTTATTGAAGCGATTACGACACAGCCGATTCCGGGGGAACCATCAATCAGCAGCCAATCCTCTTCGTTTATATGGTTCCTCGCGTTTTTCCTGACCTCTGTAACCAGCTTCCCCGAACCTTCAGCACCGATATCCAAAAGGGCATGGGAGAAGGTGCCTCTGTCCGTTTCAGAGACATAAGTATTTCCTGTTTTTACATCCTCAAGATGAATTGCACCTGCGGGACATATCAAGGTACATGCGCCGCAGCCCTCGCAGTGAAACGGGACGATCTCAAAATCCTCGCTGATAGCGCCGAACCGGCAGGTTCTGCGGCAAATACCGCAGGAAAGGCATTTATCCTTATCAATAACCGCTTCTTTCGCACCGTAATAATCTTTTTCTTCCATGACCTTCCCATTCAGCAAAATATGAAGATTGGGAGCGTCAACATCGCAGTCGGCAAGCATTTTATTCTGAACGATCTGACTTAAAGAAGCTACGAGCGTGGATTTTCCTGTTCCGCCTTTACCGCTGATAAAAACAATCTGCTTCACTGTAAAACACGCTCCTTTATCTTGTCATATAGTTCTATAAAACGGGCCGCCCATTCTTTATTGTTTTGAACAGGTAGGGTGCCGCCGGAATAGTTTTTTGCGATTTCCTTTAAATAAGGTATTTTGAGCAGAATTTCAATTCCTTCTTCTTTGCAGTAATCTTGAATTAAGCTGTTGTTTTCAAGCGCTTTATTGATCACAATGCCAAACGGAAACCCGAGCTTTTTAACAAGCGATACGGCAATTTTCAGATCATGCAATCCAAAGGGAGTCGGCTCAGTTACCAAAAGACAGAAATCGCAGCCTTCCAATGACTGGACGACCGTACAGGATGCGCCCGGAGAGCAATCGAGAATAACCGGTATATCCGTTCTTAAATATTCCTTCAGTTTTTTTATTACAGGCACCGCAACCGGTTCCCCGATATTCAGCTTTCCCTGAGCAAAAGTTTGGTCGTCATTCATCTCAATAACACCGATGGTTCTTTCCGAAGCAGTCATAGCGCCGGGCTTACAGGCGATATAACAAGCTCCGCAGTGATGGCAGATTTCAGGGAAGAGTATGACCTTATTTTTGATAACGGCAAGCGCATGAAACTGGCAGGCCTTTGCGCAAGCTCCGCAGCTGGTACAAATCGATTCATCAACGCAGGGGATCTCAACGTTTACAGGAATCGAATGTTTGATGTCCGGTTTTAAGAAAATATATCCGTTCGGTTCCTCCACGTCACAATCAACATATTGGGAAGGCTTAATCGTTGCGGAAAGGCTGGCGGATACGGTTGTTTTACCCGTACCGCCTTTTCCGCTTAATACAGCGATCTTCATTACCTCAACTCCTGTTTCCCATTCCGAAATGTGAAGGAACGGTTTCAGTTATTTTTTCTAATTTTCCTGCTTTGTAATTTTCGATGTTCTCTTTTACGGATTCAGTTTTTCCTCTGTAAATGCTGATGCCCGCCGCTTTCAATACATTCATCGCATTGGGACCGACATTTCCGGTAACTATGGCTTCAACACCTTTTTCTACCATCAGCTGACCCGAACTGATTCCCGCGCCGCCACCGGAAACTCCGGCTTCATTCGGGATAACCGTATGCTCACCGGATTCTAAATCAGCGACAACAAAGTACGAGCACCTTCCAAACCGGGGATCAAGCATGCTTTCAACTGTCTCACCGCTTGAGGTTATACAAATCTTCATTTTATCGTCTCCTTTAATGTTATTGGCATATGCCCATTACTATGATAATACTATTATGAGCATATGTCAATAACTTATTCGATATTTCATATAAATTTCTTTATAAAAAAAGAGAGCCATAAGGCTCTCCGGTAAAATTTTTTGACAAAGTCAAATTTATTATAAATTATGAATTTGGCAATTAGGGCAATAACCGTAAATATTCAGATTGTGACCTTCTATAGTAAAATTTGTTTCATTTGCAAGGACTTTTTCATAACCCTCAAGAGGGCAGTGTTCTATAGCTAATATTTTTTTACAGCCAAGGCAAATCAGGTGATGCCTGTGTATCATGTGGTTAAATTCAAATAACGTTCTGTTATCTCCTTTAACGTTTAGCTTTATTAAGAGATTTTTATCACACAACGTATCAAGAGTTCTGTAAACAGTAGATAGATTAATGGATATTTTCCTTACCAGCATTTCCTCAAACAGCTGTTCAGCGGAAATAGGCTGGCTGCTTTTTTTCAAAATGTCAAGAATCATAGTACGGTGCTTCGTGTTTTTTAATCCATTTCTTTTTAATTCACTATAAATATCAGTTTTTTTCATTAAATTCACCTTCATGCGTATTTTGAGTATCTTTTAATTTGTTATTTACTGTACGCACAGTATATGTTAATAAATAACTGATCACAGATATAACTACTATAACTGCTCCGGAAGCAATATTCATCTCATAAGATATCCATAGACCGGCAATACAAAAGACACTGCCAAATAAAATTGAATACAGCATTCGTCTTTTAAAATCAAAGGTAAATACACTTGCTGTTGCGGCCGGAGCTGTGAGCAGGGCAAGCACAAGGATGATTCCGACAACCCGAATTAAAACAACTACAGTCATTGCAATAAGTAAGAGCAGCAGATATTCCAGAAAGACTGTTTTAATACCAATAATTGTGGCGAATTCTTCGTCAAAAAGATAAGCTTTCCAATTATTGAATAAAGCAAAAATTACGAATATTACAATAACCGTTAATAACACCATTAAGTAAAGATCAGATTTCGTAACCGAAAGAATGTTTCCGAAAAGATAAGAGCTTAAATCCGGGGGATATCCGGGCATTAAGGCAATGAAAAGAATACCAAGTGCCATTCCAAGCGACCAGAACAAACCAATTACCACATCAGAACGAGCACCGCCTTTTCTTTTTATATAACCTATTCCCAAAGCTGCACAAACAGAAAATAAAAACGCACCAATAATCGGTTCAAAGCCTAAAAGATAACCCAGCCCAACACCGCCGTACGAGGTATGTGCGATTCCTCCGCTCATCATAACCAGCTTTTTTTCAATAATAATATCGCCGATAATTCCGCATACGATGCTTGCCAATATACTGGCAAGCAAAGCATTTTGTAAAAATTGATATTCAAAGAGTGCTTTAATCATTATAATTTTCCTCCTCATGCTCCTTTAGCACTCTATGAGGTACTCCATGAGCAATAAGGTCAACCGGGCAACCATATAGGCTGTTTACAATACTTTCGGTAAGCTCCGGCTCTCCATGATAAACAAGTCTTCCGTTCAGGCAAGCCAACCTGTGAACCTGTGACGAGATAGCAAGCAAATCATGTGTAACTAAGATAATGGTCATGCTTTTGTTTAATTCCGCAAGCAAATCATAAATCTGCCGCTGCGAAAAAGCATCCACACTGGCGGTTGGCTCATCTAAAAGCAATAGCTTTGGTTTGGTAGCCAACGCTCTTGCAATCAGCATTTTTTGAAATTCACCGCCTGACAATTCAGATATCTGACGATTTGCAAGGTTTGGAATACCAACCTTTTCAATGAGTTCATTTGCTAAATCCTTTTCCTTTGCGCTATATTTATAAAATGGTGTTAAGCCCTTCTTTAAGCATCCTGTAAGAACCACCTCAAGCAATGTAATCGGGAACCGCTTATCCATTGCAGCAAATTGCGGCACATAACTCATTAATGTTCTGCTTTTTTGGATACTGTTATCATATATCTGCACATTTCCCGAGGCAATTGATACAAGACCGAGAATAGCCTTTAACAGTGTCGATTTACCTCCTCCGTTCGGGCCAATAATTCCAAGATATTCACCATCATCAACATCAAGGCAGATATTAGAAATTGCAGGTTTTTGGCCGTAATATACTGTAAGATTTTCAATATGTACCGCATAACTATTGTTCGCTGCATTGTTCATTGCATAACCTCCGCCAATGTATCAGCCATTTTTTTCAGATTACTAATGTAATCTGCTGCTAAGGGCGCAAGCTGTATGGTTTTTCCGCCAATTTCTTCAGCAAACGCTTCCGATTGACTGCTGTCAACTTCTTCTTGATAAAATATTACTTTAATTTTTTCTTTCTTTGCAAGGTCGATCATTTCCTGTAAGTTTTGGGGTGTCGCTTCTTTGCCTTCTTCCTGCAACGCATACATAGTTAAGCCATAATCATCGGCAAGATATCCGAAAGCGGGATGATAAACAATAAACTTCTTATTTTGCACCTCTTTAACGGCATCTTTTATCTGCCTGTCAAGTTCATCGAGTTGATTGATATATACATCAGCATTTTCATTGTATTTACTCGCATTATCAGGATCAAACTCACTCATTTTTTGAGCGATAACCTCAATAATGACCTTCACACGTTTGGGAGAAAGCCAGATATGGGGGTCTCTCTCTCCGGACTCAAATGTCCTGTCCGGATAAACTAAAGCAACTTCATCCTGAAGCAAAACTACTTTAACATCTCCGATATTAGGAAGTATATTTGACTTTTCCGTTGGTACTCCAATAGAAAAATATAAGGATGCTTTACTGAATTTCTCCATTTCTTTTGGGGTAGGTTCATAGTTTTCGGGACTGTTTCCCGGCGGAATAAGTGTGATAACATCCACTAAATCACCGCATACCGCTTTAACATAGGTTTGTTCAGGTACAATGGTAACTGCGATTATTGGTTTTTCTGTCTGTATGGTTTCTTTACTGCAAGAAACTGTTGACAGAAGAACAAGAGTAAGAAATGTAATAGATATAATACCTATACAATTGCGAAACACCCTGTTGGATAACATTATATTTACCTCCTTTATGACAAATGCGAATCATTTGCATCTACATTATAAAGAAATTATGGTCATATGTCAATAATTAATAAAGCAGTTCTACCATTTTATGATCGAACTGCTTTATTATAGGGAGATAGCTTCGCATTAATATATTTTATTTTTTATGCCATTTATCTAAACGAAAATAATAATATAAATCATATTAAAACTTCAATTGATACAGCGTCAAATATAATCAGCCCGTCTTCTCTCATTTTAGCAAGTTCTCTGGATAAAGACGTCCTTTGCACGCCGATTCTTTCAGCCAATGCTTTTTTTGTCATGTTTAGCCTGATAATGTTCGATTTTTGTTTCTTCCTCTCATAGTCCAGATAACTCATTATACTTTCACGAATTGTCCTGTTTACATAGTGTTTGATTCTATCTCCGAGGATTACAGTATGGTCCGATACATATTCAAGATAACTTTTTAAAAATTCATGGTTATCCGAAAACAACTGAAACAACCGCTCTTTGTTTATCTCCAGAATCACTGTAGGTTGTTTTGCTGTAACGGTCATCGGATAATACGGGTTTTTTGAAAACATAAGATTGCCGCCAAGTATATCGCAGTTGAAAAACTCCGCTATTGTCATGAGATTGCCGGATTCGTCAATGCGCTCTATAACCACTTTCCCCGAAAGAATGATCTCCAGTTTTGAACATACTTCCCCGACAAAATGAACAATATTGTTTTTTCCGTACTCGGCAGTTTTAAAGCTCCCTTCATTCAGGTAAAACTCAATTTCTTTACAGTTTATTGATTTAGCAAGGTCAGTCTGTTTAATTAACCTCAAATATTTTTTCACAAAAAATCCTCCACAGGTGTTACATTGGTAACACCTTTCTTTTTATTTTATCAATATAATAAGAACATATCAATAGGAGGAGGGCAAGTATGGATATATTTACAATTGCGTTCTGGATAATAGCGATTGTTCTTACCGTTATTTCACTCATAAAAGATAAGAAGAAAACATTTGCGGCAATGAAAAAATCAAAGGGTATGATGGGAAATATGTTAGGCGAAATTATAGCCATCATATTTTTAATCGGTCTTGTTCTGACATTCATCCCGCCTGAAACGATAAAATCAGTTTTAGGCTCGGCAAACACATTTGTGTCAACTGTCGTTTCGGCGCTTGTTGGGAGCATTACTCTTATACCGGCTTTTGTTGCGTTTCCGTTGGTTGGCTCTTTGATTGACGTCGGCGCGAGCATCGTTCCAGCAGTCGCATTCCTTACAACGCTCACAATGGTTGGAATCGTAACCTTCCCGCTCGAAAAGAAAGAGTTCGGAACTAAATTTGCGCTTACCAGAAACGCACTGAGCTTTGGATTTGCGATTGTGATCGCACTGACAATGGGGGTGATTCTGTGAAGGCTATATCAATAATAAAAAAGAACAAATTACTTATTTTTGTTGCACTCGCATACCTCGTGGTATTTGTTATATCGCCCGACAAGGCAATGAAATCGGTTGGTAACAGCGTATATTATCTGGTCGAGATGCTTCAGGTACTACCAGTAATATTCTTATTAACCGTTGTGATTGAAGCTCTGGTTCCTAAAGAAATGATCATACGCGGGTTCGGAGAAAAATCAGGTTTTAAGGGCAATCTGCTTGCTCTATTACTGGGGAGTATCTCGGCCGGTCCGATTTACGCCGCATTTCCTATCAGCAAGACTTTGCTTGGGAAAGGCGCAAGCATCTCTAACATCGTCATCATATTAAGCTCCTGGGCAGTCATCAAGGTTCCCATGCTTGCCAACGAGGCGAAGTTCCTTGGCATAAATTTCATGATTATCAGATGGGTGCTTACGGTTATTGCGATATTCGTAATGGCTTATATCACCGGCATGATAGTAAAAAAGAAGGATTTACCTGTTGATTCAAAAAAGACGGAAACACTGGAGATTAAAGAAGATTATTGCATCGGCTGTGGGCTTTGTGCAAAGCTTCTCCCTGAGTATTATGAGATGAACCAAAACAAAGCCGTAGTTAGGAAAGTACCCGAAGGAAAGGATGCGCTGCAAGCCGTCAAGGAATCTATTGAAAAGTGTCCGTCCAAAGCGATTATTCTAAACAAGGAGGAGAAGACACCATGAAATACATAGCCAACATTATTCGAATACTGTTTCTCGCCCTTTTCATCTTTCTATTGGCAAATGGGAAAGTAGTGCTTTGGCTTGCGTTGTTCGGAGTAAGTTTTGTTGTCACTCTGATTTTCGGCAGGGTTTACTGTGGGTATGTTTGCCCCATGAATACCCTGATGCTACCCATTGAGTGGCTATCAAAAAAGTTCAAACTGCAAACGAATAAAACGCCCCGTTGGCTAAAAAACGGCTATTTCACATGGATAACTCTGGTTATCAGTGTATCGGTCATGCTGCTTTCTAAAAGACTGCTACATATTGATCTACCAGTTCTGCCATTCTGGCTGGTCATATCAGTACTTGTCACACTCAGATATAAACCGGAAGCATTCCATAACCTTATCTGCCCGTTTGGCGCTCTGCAAAGGACTTTTGGCCAGTTTGCGAGGCTTTCGGAAAAAGTAGATAAAGATGTCTGCATCGGCTGCAAGCTATGCGAAAAAGCCTGCCTCTCTCATGCGATTGTTGTTTCCTCGGAGGATAAAAAGGCCGTTATCAATACTGCGTTATGCCATCAATGCACAAATTGCCGACAGGTTTGCCCCAAAAGCGCCATTCACTACGGTAAGCATGGAATATAAAACTTTTCTTTGTTGTAATTGCAACATACCATGTTTAACTCGGTATGATATAATAAAAAAAGTACAACGCATCGAATAATATTATGAAAAAATCAGGAGGTACATCGCTATGGTTGAACAGTTATTTAAATTATCAAGAGGCAACGAAAAGGCCGTGGAAAAAGTCATATTTGATGAGAACCTTCACTATCTACACATGGTATTCAACAAAGATGAGGGTCTACCGGAGCATTTTTCTAATTCAGACGTATACATGACTGTAGTTCGCGGCAAGCTCTCCATCGGGTTGAATGATCAGGGCATTCATGAATACGAGGCTGGAACTCTGCTGAAAATTCCGTTCCAAACCAAGATGAATGTCAAAAATATGCATGACGAAACGTTGGAGCTGATTGTCGTAAAGGCGCCTGCTCCTAAAAATTAAGGAGAAAAAGACTATGATAATTAAATAGGGAGATAAGAAACATCATTTCCTGTAATTGATAAACTGTTCTACACCTATTTTAATTAAATAGCATACGCACACAGCTATACTTCCATAAATTAAAAAGTAAGAAGCACTATGTATGGGCTGCCAAGCAAATGGCAGCTCCTTTTCAATATGCTGGTACTCCGTATCCAAGAATTTCATAGTAGCCAATCGGATAACTTTTTTTCCGGCAGGTATCACCGGAGTTGCCCTCAATAATATAAACCATTCCATTCTCGACTTTTTCAACGATACCAGTATGGTCAGATTCCCCATCCTGACCGCCATCATCGTCCCAATCGAAGAAGATTATATCTCCGGGATTTGGGGTATAGCTGTTGTCCTGCCATTGACCCCGTTCTTGAAACCAATGAACGCCCCAAACGCAGCCCGCATATTTCGGAATGACGCCTGTATCAATATAGCCGCACTCATTTGCACACCAACTGACAAAACAGGCACACCACTCTACACGGCTGTTGAACCCGTACCAACTCCAATAAGGCTGGCCACCCACATTACCGACTTGTGACAGAGCGACAATAATAATGTCATCGTTTTCAGCGGTGATACCGTAAAGCGCCTGTGACCAAAGGCAATTATTTTTATCGTCCAGAAGTTCCGCAAGCTGTTTTCGCTGATCTGTATTAAAGCCGTATTTATTCGCCATTTCCTCGGCGGTCTTATGATTAACCGTGATATATAAATAGGTGCGTGTAACAGTAGTTTGGGTTTCAACGATGTTGCCGTGGCCATCATCGGATTCGATCACCTGTGTTTCAGTCTTGTTATCTGTTCTGGAGCTAATCTCATTCATTTCCCAAAAGATTTTTTTAAGAAGCTCCTTCTTATTGTCGTCAACGGTAGCAACCTCCTGCGGATTGCCGGGATCGGTGGTTGTCTTAACTGCATAGACAGCTAAAACCTCTTTCCACACTGCCCGACTGCCGGACATTTCAAGAACATCATAGCTATGAGCCAATTTGGTTTCTTCAAGACGGTTATCGTAATCTGTATTGATTTCCTGTACAGCCGTTTGCATTGTTTGACCTGTTCCGCTGTCCTCACCGGAAAAAAAGATGCCGAAGCAAGACCCGACAATAAGCCCAATCATGCAGATAACGATTATAAGCACAACCACAATCCAGCCGCCTGCGGCGATAGCCGATATAAGGGCTTTTGTAGCAGCAATGATAGCTTTGATGGTTGCGATGGTGACTTTCACAGTAATTTTCGCTGTTTGCACCGCCGCTTTTGCAGCAGCACGGGAAGCATGTGCCGCTGCTTTTGCTGCTTTTGCGGAAGCTTGTGCTGTTTTGTGGGCTGTTTTAGCGACCTGCTGTGTTGCCTTAACGGAGGTTTTCGCAGTACGCTCGGCAGTTTTAATTGATTTATGGGCTGTTTTTGCCGCACCTTTTCCGGTTGCCTTGATGGTTTTAGCTGACTGCTTGATGTTCTTTTTTGTGTGTTGAACAGTTTTAATGGATTTATCGACAACCTGTCGAGTGCGGTAAGCGGATTGTCTTGTAGCACCTTGCGTCTGTTTGATCGTTTCTTTCTTCGGCTGGTCTGCGGTTGTCTTTTTAACCACATTTTTAACATCGGACATATGCCGCTTGGCGTCCTGAAAATGCTGTTTAGCCCGATTCATGCTTTCTGAAGCCTTTTTATTCGGATTTTTTAACTTATGCACTGCTTGTTCCGCTGTATCACGCGTTACCCCCGAAGTCGTATCCGTAGCATAACTTTCAGGTGTATCATATCCCGGTTCCTGCGTTTGTTCGGCAGAATCTTTTGATTTTACAAAGGTATTTTTCATATGGGCGGACATATCAGCGGTACGGTCAAAGACTTTTATATCTTTTACCGTTTCACGGATTTTGATTTTTGCCACTCTTCTCACCTCCAATCTTTCAAAGAAACAGGCAGAGCGTTTCGAAACACTCTGCCTGTTTTAAAATCATTATATGGTTGTATCGCGTGGCTTAGTGGTCATCAGCTTATAAAGCTCCGTGTTCTTCGGGAACTCATTTTTGAACGGTACAATCGCGCTGCCTATGCGTATCAACCCACTGCCAGCATCGGCATTGGTGATATAACTCATTTGTTCATTGGAGATATTTAGCAGCTTGGCAAGCCGCTCCCGGTCGGAAGCGGCCTGATTGTGCATGACGATAAATTCAGAGTTTGAAAGCATGGTGCTGGCCAGCACGGAATCAAGCAGGTACTCCACGTTTTGAGTAATACCCGTGGGGTAGGCGTTCCGTTTGCGGAATCTGCGCCATGCGGAGCTGAAAAACTGTCCGCTGTGTTCATTCTCAAACACCACATGAAACTCGTCAATGAAGATATGCGTCCGTTTTCCGCGCTTCCAGTTGTCGGTGACGCGGTTAATCATCGCGTCGGTAATTACCAAAAGACCCATTGTTTTAAGCTGCGCGCCCAAGTCCATGATGTTATAGCTTATTATGCGGTTACGAATATCCACATTGGTTTTATGGGCGAAAGCGTTCAGACTTCCGCTGACGAACAGCTCCATTTTCAATGCCAGCCTGTGCGCTTCCGGCTCAGGTTGTTTTAATAGTTCTTCATACAACACTACTAATGTCGGCAGTTTGCCGCCAGCGCGGTAGTTGTCGTAAACATCACGCACACAACGGTCAATGATACTCTTTTCTTCCGGGAGCAAACCATTTTTGTCAAGCTGCTCAAATAGTGAACAGACAAATTCGGACTTATCAATAACCGGATCGCTGCCCTCACCGTAGCCGTCCACCATATCAAGTGCATTGATGTGATCTTCACTTCCCGCCGCAATGCGGATGACTTCACCGCCAAGCGCCTTAATTAAAGCTGAATACTCGTTTTCAGGGTCGCAGACCAGAATGTCATCATCAGGGAACAGCAGGGCGATAATGACCAATTCCATTTTTGCCCCGAAGGATTTTCCGCTTCCGGGGACGCCCAGCCGAAAAGCGTTGGGGTTCATCAAATATTCCTTGAGGCACATAATCAGATTGTGCGAGATAGCGTTCTGACCGTAATAGATACCGCCGCGATCCTGTACCTCTTGAACCTTGAAGGGCATCAGCACGGCAAGACTTTCGGTAGTAAGGGTGCGGATAGCGTGGATTTTTGTATGGCCGAAGGGCAGAACAGTATTCAGGCCGTCAAGCTGCTGGAAGGTCAGAGAGGCGATTTGGCACAGGTGCTTCCGCGCCGTGGACAACAGGCTTTCGGTATCGCTATCAAGCTGTTCCTTTGTGGCGGCAGTATGCACTATGGTTAAGGTAGCGAAAATCATACGCTGATCGCGGCTCGTAATATCTTCAAGAAATTCGCGGCTTTCCTTGCGCTGCTGCTCCAAATCATACGGCACGATGGCGGAAAAATTGTTACTCTGATTTTGCCTGCGCTGCCAGTTGGTGATATTGGTTTCCACGCCAAGGACGCGCCGTTCTACTTCCCGGACAGCTTCTTCCATCGTTACTGGCCGGACGTCAATGGAAAGGGTCATGTTCTGATTCAATTCGGTCAATTCCATAATCATGGAGTCTTTGATATAGGAAGCATATTCTTTCAAAAATAGTGTGCGCCCGAAACGCTCACCGACCTTAAAATAGCTTTTATCAAATTCCATGCTGTCCGGGCAGATATAGTCTTTAAAGCTGTGGCCGCGCCGAATGGCATCAGACATATTAAAGTGGAAATTGCTTTCCTCGCCGGGGCGGTAAAAATCGTGCAGGATTTTCAGGCGTTCATTGACGTCCAATTCCGTGCATTTAGAGCCAAGTTGAGCGAAGTGCGCGGAGAGATCAGCGCTAACACGGGTAAAATACGCCCGCGCTTCCTCAATTTTCTTACAAACGGAAATGGTAATCAGTTTATCCAAAACGATAGCATCGGATTCCATAACCTTGTCCATCAGCATTTTATTAAGTTCCTGCCGATATTTGTCTAATCCGTCCCCGGCCATCGGAATGAGAATATTCGCTTCATAATCGGATTTGCTCAATCGCCGTGCCATAATGGTCAGCTTTGCCGTCGCGCCGCTGTCAAGAGAGTTGAGCAGTTCGGAGTAATCCAGAAACATGGCTTCCTTATCCTCGCGGGACGCAACAGCATAGTTAATATCAGTGAATTTAAAAGTCTTACTGTATTTGTTTTGCCCAAACAAACCGCCCCTGCTGACAAGAAAAATCCCGTCCGGGTAAATAGCCTGAACGGGAATGACATCCTGTACGCCCTTTGGCACTTTAAACTGCTCCCGGTTTTCTCCTATCCAGAGTTTCAGTGTTTTAAGCATCTTTCACCGCCTCCTTTTCCTTTTTATCAAGCAATGGCCTTATCGCTTCATAGTAGATATTCGTGGTGTAGAACGTCAGTCGCTTCGGCATGAGGAATTCCGATTTAAGCCATGTCCATGCGAATTGTTCGGCTGTCATACCATGATAGGTCACAAAGCCCATTGCGGCGAATGGAGCCGCGCCAAGAACGCATATCCATGATACCGTTTCCACACCAAGATGATCTCGCAGCCCAAAGAAAATGCCCACGGCCACACCGCAGGCAAGGACAGAAAAAATACATTGCCGCAGAGAAAGGCCGAAAAACATACTCTCGGTGTAATCCCGGATTTCTTTATTGATCTTTACTTCCATACGTCGCTCCTTTCATCGCGCTCCCGTATCCCGCGCAGGAGCTTTCGGCTGATGCTCTCGAACCGTGAGCCCGTCCGTAGGCTTTAAGAAATCAAGCCGCCCCGCCGCATAAATGGCATTATCGGTGAGCTGCCGCTGATATGCGCCGTTCGTGTGTGAAAAGACAAATCCTGCATGGCGTAGGGCGTTGTGCCGCTCTTTACTTGTTCTCTCGTCAAAGAAAAGCTGAAGCCTGTCGAGTTCAGTATTTGCTTCGGCGTGACCGCCCTCAAACTCCCATCCGGCAAAGCCCTTGCTGACTTCTTTGACCTTGCTTTCCAGCCGCTTGATTTTGCTGTTGTTGTTCGTGAGGTCATAAGTTGAAAAGGGCTGTTTTTCCCACGAATAGCGGGCCGTGGCGATTTGTTCGTTCAATTTTCGCGCCTGTTCGTCCGTGATGCCCGGCGCGCCTACACAAGTCCCGGTTTTACGCCAATAGGCATTGACGGCTTTCATGGTTTCCTGCAATTCCACGCATTTATTCAGTTCCTCTGTCAGCTTTTCCGCAGACGGCGGTTCGCTGGCCTGCTTTGTGTTGTAATATGACATTCTGATTTCCTCCTATCATTATTTTTATAGGCCGAGCATTTCTCGAACCAATCTGTCAGCCATTTTGACCGCGCCGACGAGAACCAACATATTAAAAATCAGTTCCCCGACATAGCTCCAAACCTGTGTGACCGCTGCTGCGTTCGGGTCAACAACGGGCGGGCTGGACGCAAACAGGCTGAATATGATACAGGCCAGCACGATAATCGCGCCCTCCAAGCAGACCGCCGCATAGGATTTGATAAACGCTTTGCCCATGCTCTGTGATGGCTCTCCAGCAAAAGAAGCAAGGGGGACGGGCGCGATTGCCGTATACATATACAATTTCAGAAAACGGCCATAGACGGACATTATCATAATAAAGCTGAGTACCGTGATAAACAGACCGCCGATAAGAGTGACCGCCCATAACGGGATAGATTCAAAAAAGCCTGTATTGTTGATTGCGTCCTTAATGCTCTGTGGCAAGACAGTGTTATTTGCACCGGAAAATCCTGATGCTGTCATAATTCGAGAAATTAAACCTTGCACGATAGAGAACAATGCCATCATCAATTCCAAACCGTGCGTAACCACCGCTTTTGCGAGTGCAAAGCGGATAAACAGCTTCACGGCAATTTCAGGTCGCTTCAATTCGGCAATATTGCCGCAGCTTTTGACCACGCCTATCACGAAAAACAATACCAGTAGTCCAAGTCCTACGGCTTGTACCGCGCCATGAATATCTTTTATGACATTCCAAATCCCGCCGCCTTTAAAGGTTTCCGGAGATTGGGTAAGAAGCTGAAAAATCTCAGCCATTTTACTGTTCCATGTGTTCAGGGCGTTTTCAAGATTTTCTATAATCCAGTTCACAGATTAACCACCACCTCTCTTTAAAAAGATTGCGGGGGCAAACCGTTCGTCTGGCTTGCCCCGCACTGTTTTATCGTCCTTGCTCCTGCGATGGCGATTCCCGGATAACCCCGTATTTGTCATCAACATAATAACGTCCGGCAAAGGGGTTAAAGAGGGCATGGCATTTTACGCCGTTGTAATCCGCCAGATAGTCGTTATCGCCCAGCCGCCTGATGATGGTTGCTTCTGCCAACACATTGGTTTCGCCCTGTTTTAAGGAGTGGATATAACACTCACATTTTGTAATATAGTCCTGCATATCCATCAACCTCCCATAATCAGGTTCAGAATTTCTTTCGCAAATGTGATTATAACGCCGCCCGCAAGGGTCAAAAACCCGTTTGCTCGTTGGCTCGGATCGTGAGATTTCAAACTCAACCCAATTTGCACGATACCGAAGCCCAGCAGAATTAGGCCGATTGCGCGGATCAAGCCAAAAATGAAGTTGCTTAGGTTGTTCACGACTGTTATAGGATCGTTTTCTGCGGCAAAGGCTGTCACACCAAAGCAAAACATCAGTGTAAAAATAAACACCGCAGCAACATAGACGCGGAAGCCTTTTTTGACACCGCTGCTCATCGGCAGCTTGCAGGTGGGTTTACTGTTTTTCCTCATGGGATGTGTCCTCCTTCATAAATAGTTTTTCTAAATCTTCCTCAGACAACAGTTCGTAATCTGCGTCCGTGGGTTCGGGTCCCGGCAGATCTGCCGGGTCGATGTCCGGGTCAAATACAAGCGTTGCAACCGTATCGGTGACAGCGCCATGCTGGAATGGTTCGGTTTTTCCGTCCGTAGTGCCATTTACGTTTGGATGGCGCAGGATGTCAAATTTCTCGTCTATAATCGGACGCTCGCCGCGAATAAAAAGCAGGGCATAGCGGTTATCCAGCATCCTCACCTCGTCCGGGGTAAGAAGTTCCCGGCCTGAAATCTGATAGTTCGTGCTGTAATTACCGTTACGCCCCGTACTTTTACCGTAGGTGTTGGTATCCAGCGTTTCTTTTCCCAAAAGCTCGGAAACGTATTTGTGTGTGCTTTGCTCATTGCCTCCAAGGTATAAAAACTCGTCGCAGTTGCCGACGATGCTCTCCCACTGCTTTTCAAACAATGCTTTGAGTTGCGCCATGTTTTGCAGGATGATACTGACCGAAACGCCGCGCGAACGCATGACAGACAGGATTTTGTCAAAATCATCTGGCAATGACACGTTCGCAAATTCGTCCATTAGAAAATGAACGTGGATAGGCAAGCTCCCGCCGTACTTGTGGTCGGCGCTATAAAAAAGTTGCTGGAAAAGTTGGGTATATAAAATACTGACCAAGAAATTGAATGAGCTATCGTTATCAGGTATGATGATGAAAAGCGCGGTTTTCTTCTCACCAATGCTCTCTAATTCTAATTCGTCGGTGACGGTCAGGCTTGCCAGTGATTCTAAATTGAATTTTTCCAAACGCGCGGCCAGCGTGATTTGAATGCTTTTCAGGGTTTTTGCACTTCCTGAACGGTAATCTCTATAATATTTAACTGCGATATGATCGGGACTTCGCATTTCCAGTCTGTCAAATAGTTCATCCAATGGAGATTGATAACTATCATCATCTTCCCGAACCTCTCCGGCGCGCAGCATTTCCATCACCATCGAAAAGTTCTGCTCATCAGGCGGCGCTTCGTACTTTAGATAAAACATAAGCGCCAAAAGAAACATAGAGGCCGCTGTATCCCAAAAAGGGTCTTGGGTCTGTGCGCCTTTAGGGGTGGTACTTTTAAATAAATTTGTGACCAATCTTTGTACGTCGTTGTCCTCTTTGAGATAGACAAAAGGGTTGTAGCAATGGGAACGTTCCATGTTGATTAAATCCAGCACCTTAACCTCCATTTTTTCTCTCAAAAGGTTGCCAACATCTCTTGTGATTTCACCCTTACAATCCAAAATTACCATTGAGGTGTTGCAGTTCATTGCGTTTGGTTTGACATAAAATCTTGTTTTACCCGCGCCGGAACCCCCGCACACCAGCACATTCATATTGCGCCTGTGCTTATGCGCGTCAAAACCAATCCGCACATGCTGTGTCAAAATTTTATTCTCGATAAAGTGTTTATCCGCGTATTTGCGGTTGAGTGCGGCAGCTTCGCCCCATTTTGCAGAACCGTGTTCCTTACGGGGACGGGTATTGCGTTTGGTGGAAAGATAAATCCCGATCCCCATCCCATAAGCGGCAATAAAAAAGAGGACAGTTTTTACACTGTCCCCGCACCAAGTTATATTCAAAGGATGATTGATTGCCGTTGTCAGGTTTTGCAGGATTGCGGGAAGTCCTCCTGAAATGGCAGGGGCGGCAAGCAACGCCGCCCACACCACCGGGATAAGTCCAAACGCAGCCAAAATTAATGTTTGCTTTGGACTATCTCGCTTCATCCCGTACCCTCACTTTCTTTTGAGGGGCATGGAGGATTTTCAGAAGCAGGTCATCTACAAAGTCGGTGGAATTTTTATCCTCAAGTTCTTTGTTGCGCATATCATTTAGAGCGGTAATGACCGCGCCCTCCTCGTAGGGGTCAAGAGCGACAATGCGCTGTTCCTCTTTCATCACTCATCACCTCGCTTCGTTATTTTTTGCCGCCTTTTGCTGTGCGTCAAGATGCCGTGCCATACGCCCGGAAATTTCTTCGGCAGCGTCGCGGATTTGCGCAAGCCCGCCCTTGACCTCCTGCGCGTCCATACCGTCAAATACACTGTCCACTTTGTCAAAATTAAATTCCTTTGTTTCCGCGCCGTATTTCTTGCAAAGCAAGTACGTTGCGGAATAGGCACAAAACTCTTGTTCCGGCGACAGTTCGGGGTCGGTAGCCAATTCAGCGCCTGCCATCTCATACGCCACACTGCGAAAAGTATCGGAAAACGCCATACCTTTGCGAACGAGAATATCACCATCGAGATTGGTCATCGCGCCGAGGTCGTCAGGCAGTTCGTCCACTCCTATAATTTTCATCGGGTATTTAGAAATGAGCGCACCTAAAATCTGACGTTCGGTATAATTGGTTGGCGGCGTATTCCTCAGCTTGCGGGTGTCTACCTGAGAAATGTCAAATACCTTTTTCACGTTATAGCCTGTACCCGGTGAACCGTCCTCCTTGGTATATTCATGCGGTTCCAAAATTGAGATGGCCGTTTGTCCCGGTCTGACCGAGCAGTTTTTACTTTTCCAGTAGTCGAAGCTGCCCAGCCGAGTAGCTTCCGGGTTTTGCGCTAAAATTAACAGAGCGTTGACTGTGCTGTAACGGTCGAGAGTTGCCTGTACATCAAGGTATTGTTGGAATCTGCCGCTGTCCCCGGATACCTCCAGTGCAGTCTGGTCGGATAAAGTGAAAGCATCCTCGCGCTCGTTCTTTTTCTTCGCGGCATATTCTTCCTTGGTAAGCTGTTCGCTCTGTTCTTCGGCGGGTTCATTGTTCAACAAATCATCAAAATTAGCCATGTTTAAGACCTCTCTTTCGATTTTTTGGATTTTGATTTTCCTCTGTTTAGTGGCTGTTTGTGAGTAGTGGCGGTATTGGTTCTCGGTTTTTCCGAAGTCTGCTGTTCATCACGCTTCGGCGCATCCGCTTCTTTCTTCGCCTGCGCCGCCTTGATTTCCCGGAGTTCTTCTTTTACAGACGGCTTACTCGAAATACCCCTTGCGGACTTGCTTGGCTTCTCGGAGGTAGGCTCGGACAGACGGGATTTCGTTGTCTTTGCCAAGTCGGGGTTTTTTTGTGCCGGAGCCTCATTTTGAATTGTGGTTTCAGTTTCCGGCTTGGCTTTGCCCTCGTCCGACGGTAGCAACTCGTCCAGTAACTTTTCGGTATCGTTCTTGTCCGGGGCTTCCGGCTCCATGCCTTGCGATTTCTCGGACTTGGTTTTAATGATTTCGCTCTCGATCCTCGCCTTATCCACCGTCGCAAATTTGAAGCGTTCAATGACACGGCTGATTTTCGGTGCGTCATCGGCCTTTACCAAAATGTCGCACAGGCCGTCCGGGGTGTTTTTGCGGTTACGCAGGACACAGTAAACAATACCGTATTGCTTTGCGCCCTGTGCGAATTTTTGAAGATCGCTGTCCTTTACTGAAAAAATCTCCAATGCCTTACCGGATTTCAACATGGATGTCATTCTGGCCTTGCCTTTTAGCTTCAGCTTGCTGTCCTTACTTTTCAGCGCCGCCACTAAAAATGTGGCAATTTCTTTTGCAGCCGCGCCCGTGATTTTGGCGGCAACCTCAACGCCCTCCAAGCTCATACGGACAATCTGTTCAGCGGCGTCCCCTGAATGGTTCATGCTTATCCATCTCCTTTCCTTGTGTTTTTTCCTGATCTTCTGCTGCTCTACGGAGCTTATCCTTCATATCCGCAGAGCGTTTTTCAATGTCCTCACATAATCTCACCTCCCGGCGTAATTCTCCGATTTTCTCGGACAATTCGGATATTTGCGCTTTCACCGCCGCCAGTTTTTCTTCATCCCGGATGCTCCGGGACTGATAGCGCAAATGCTTCCGTGTTCCACAAAGACGGATAAGCTCCTTTGTCAATCCATCCTTATATCCGGCAAGCTGTTCCGCTGTATCAATACCGTACTTCACCAGAAGCCGCGTTTCCTTTGCGATATTCTGAACAAAGCGAATATCCTCGCGGAACAAAAAATAGACTTGTTTGGGATTCGGTTCTTTTTTCTTTGGAAGAACGCCCATTTTATACAGATAAGAAAAATACAGGGCGCGAAGCCCTGTAATCCGTCTGGCCGTATTCAGTTTGCCGATAAAACGGTATTGCTTGGATGGTCGTTCTGCCGGGATGATTCGCCGCTCCGGGCGGGTGTTCGCTAAGATACGGTTTCGGATAGATTCAATGGAATAATCCTCGCCAAAGTTGCGATAAAGCTTTAATCCGCTGTCTTTCCCCGGTGGCCGTACCGTAATGTCCTTGCCGAATTTGATATGCCAGCCTTTTTTATAAAGGTTATCCCAAAGCTGCCGCTCGGTCATGGATTCGGTTATCGCTTGGTCAATGTCGGCTTTCACCAAAATACGGTAAGTGGGTTTCCCTTCCTTTTCGGCTTTCCACTCGCCGTAGTGCTTGGACTTTCCGCGCTTCGGTTCATCAATGACCGTCAGGCCATATTCCCGGCACAGCTTATCGGATTCGACTTGCATATTATAAAAATCCTTTTCAGTGCGGTGATAACGGATTCCGTCCACCCACGAAACCGTGTTGACGATGAAGTGTGAGTGTAGATGATTGACTTTATCCAAATGAGTAGCGACAATCACCTGATATTTTTCTCCCCAAAGCCGCTGTGCCAGCTTCACGCCGATTTCATGCGCCATGTCGGGGGTAATCCCCGCCTGCAAATCTTCGGGCGCGAAAGACTGTATACCATGATAAGCGACAACGCCGTTTTCCTTCCCGAATTTCATTTTTGCCGCCATCATCTCGTCGCGGGCGATTTCCGGCTGACAGTTGATTCCGGTAACATAGTTCCGCAGGATTTCAGCCTTTTCATCGGTAAGCTGTGTTTTACGGGTTTGAGAAGCGTAATCTATAACATCGGAAAGCCCCTGCGTCTGCTTTTCCGTCATGCCCTGTTTTTCAAAATAGGCGGGGTTTGCGGTTTTGTCGGGATTCTCCGCATAAACCACCAATTTACCAAGCCAGCCCTTGACCGACCATATAGAAGTAACTGCCATTATTCATTCTTCCTTTCCATTTGGCGGGGAAGCATAACGGCATTGGTGATCTCCACGATAGCCTGATGGAGAGCGGCGGCACTATCGTCGTACCGCTTCACATCCAGCACATTCAGTGTATGGGCTTTCTGTGCGATCTGATTGAGATTCCGGCCAATGCCATGAAGTTCTCTCATCATGTTGTAGTAATCGGGCGGCGGTACGTCGGTAGGAACAAGGCCGTTAATGATATGGCGCAGATAACTTTCACGGGATAATGCACTTTTTTTGACACGCTTATTGAGTGCTTCGGCTTCTTTTTTATTCAATCGTAATTTAATTTCAACCGTTCTGTTTTGCATAGTCCGGCTCCTTTCATTGAGGGGTTTTAGGGGATTTTCCCCTAACAAGTTGCCCTTTGGGGACAAAGGGCGATGCTTGCCAGTATAGTGCATTTCCGAAAGCTCGATCTTTCAGGAGTTCACCGTCCGAAAAAGAAAGCTCACCGCTCCTTCTCACGGTCGAGCAGCGTTCTGAAGGTCACGCCTTTAAAATGGTCGGCGTCCAGAATATAATCGCCGTCTTTCCAATTGCGTTCGGCAATCTCTCGCGCCTGCGCCGCGTTCGCAGCTTCCACCGTCACGGTCATTCCGAGAGTTTCTGTGATTTTGATTTCATATTCTTTCATCGTGCAAAGCTCCTTTCTTTCGATTGATAGCGGGGCAACCCAAAACGATCACAGAGGTAATCGTTGTAGTCCTTGCCGGTGGGCGGTGGCTCGTCTGTTGCCTTGTACTGCGCTGGCAGGACTGTCATAATTGCTTTTGTAGCCAATCGCCCGGCAATATCATTGTCAAGATGCAAATGAACGTGCTGAATGTTCGGGTGATCGGTTAAGAACTGCGTAAGGGCAGGCGGTAAAGTGCTGTCCTCGATTTTCTTCTTAGGCTTATAAACACCCGAAAGGGAAAGCAGATTGCCATAGGCATGGTTTGTGTCTTTCTCCAATGTGACAAAAGAAAGTAGGTCAATGGCGCTTTCAAACAAATGCAAATGCTGGCTTTTGCGGGGCATGGCAAAGGAGTAGTTTTTGTTGCTGCCGGAAACGTCACCTCTGAAATCGCTGTCAATGCCCCGAACCGTAGCATATCGCGGAACTTTTTCGGTGTCATAACCCACAAAAACAATATTGTAATAACCGTTCCTATAATTCTGATACACCAGTTCGGAATCGGTGCATAGGTGAATCAGGTCGTAGCTGATACCACGTTTATGCAAATACCTCTCCACCATAGACAAGCTGCAATCCCGTTTGGGAAGAACAAAGGGAACGCTTTTTTGCGGCTTCGGTGTAGATATGAAAACGGGCGGCTGAATCGCCGCCCGTCCCATAATCTGTTCCACCGCATCGGTGAAGCTCAAACCTTTCACCTTAATGAGATAATCTAAAGCCGATCTGCCACCAATCCCACGACTGTGCCAGCACCATTTTCCGTTGCTGATTTTCAGGCTGTCGTGGGTGCGGGTACAATAGACGTTTCCGGAAAAGTGAACCAACTCCTGCGGTTCATAATTTTGGAGGTAAGCCAGCAAGTCCATTTTCTTAGCTTCCAGAATTACCTCCGGATCAATATATGGCATAGAAACACCTCCTGACATGAAATAAGCCGATTGGCTGTTATACCAATCGGCTATGTAAAAAGTCTTTAAAAAATTTTTGAGTTAAATTCAAATACGTTATTTTGATAATAATACGAAATATTGAAATAGCTTATTTAATCTTTCAATTTCCTCAGAGTAAATTTTCTCCTGTTGTTTAAAATTCTGAATTCCCAATGTGCTTAATATATGAGCTTTGGTAGTTTCCTGTTTATCTTTTGAAAGCAGATGGTCTAAGTATATACGGTAATCATGTAGAATATATAATGGCGAAATCAGTATTTCGATGTCAATATTCTTTTCCATTCCATCACAAAATTTCTTCAATACTTCTTTGAGCAGACGAATAGACTGCCATTTTTTATATTCTTTTTTCCTTTCCGTTTCAATATATAAGGCTTCATATAACAATCTTAGTTGTTCGACATTAAAGCCCTCAACTAAAATTTTATCAAAGGCATTTATTACACCAGATACGCTTTGCTCGGTAAAAATAATAGGTCGCTTAACGTTTTTAGCATGAGAAACACATTCTTCATCCAAATGAGTTAAATCAATCCCATACTTCTTTTTTATATTTGAGATAAAGTTGTCTTTATTGATTAATATCTGATTTTCTCTTATTGGCTCACTAAAAATGCAATTCATCTGTGCCTGAAAAAATTCTGAATTTGTTATCAAATGGTCAGAGTCTATATTAAAACTTTTAAGAATAGCTTGGCTTTGATCATCCATATCATTCAAGTCACCTAACCAAAATACCAATTTCCCATGAGAATTGAACCCAAATGGAACAGCCCATTCATATTGATATATACTTTCTGGGTCTTTTTTCCCTATGTGTCCATATGTTTCAGAAAAAATATCTACTTCAAAATCGGGAACAGATATAAAATAAATTAGAGCTTTTCTATCAAAATATACCGGAGTTAAAAAACCTTCTACTGAATGTTCCTCATCATAACATAATCCGGGTATACTGTAATAATCTCTATAATCATAGGAAAAATCCTGACGTTGGCAGTAATCAAACTTTTTTCTATATTCCTTGCGAATGAAATTTCCTTCGAGTTGATTTTCTTCTACCATACTTTTATAACATCCATCAATCATTCTTTTTGAATGCATAGACAGACACTTTGCTCCACATTTTGCGCATTCAAACACAAGTAGTTCAGCATAATACAAAAATCTATCCTCTATTTTTACTGTTACTTCATCTTCAACAATTTCTCGTATTCCATTGCAGTTGTTACATTTGTCCATATGGTATCTTTTATATTCAGACAAAAAATCATCATAGGTTTTAAACTCAATGTTCATAAGCGCACTCCATTTATAATTTGTATAGTTAAACTTTTATTCAGTGCCTATCAGTTTGAGATTATAATTATATCATAAATTTATGGGATTTTCTACCCTCGAGGGGTATGTAAAAAGCAGCATCAGCCATCAGCTAATGCCACTTTCTGCAAAATTCATTCAGTTAAATCGCACCAATCTTTTAAGATACGCTAAGTTGTCTGCGTGTCCGTAAAATAAAGGCTCTGCTCTTCGGCTTCCAACTGCAAATGTGCGAATTACCGTTCCAAACCCGCGACCTTTGGAGCGCGTTCCGTTTCGCCCTCATCTGGGGCGTAGTCAAGAATCGCACTGTCTTTTTCATCCATGTTTAGCAAAGAGTTCACTTCCCGGAGCCGTGCAGATTTCGTCAAATATTCCTGCTCCTGCGGAAACGGGCGTAATACCTCGCCCTGTGCTGATTTAAACTGCGTTTGCGTATCCGCAAGGGTACTTTCGCAACGTTGGAGCGATGAAGAAAAGCTCTCCAGCGCATTGTCAAGGCGGGTGATATTGCCGTGGATGTCCGTACCCAATTTGATCGTGTGGGAGAGCGCGCCGGACAGCGTAACACGGTACTCTTTTGCGTAGCTGTCAAAGGATAATATCATCTGAAAGCCGCGATATTCGCCCACCGGAACAGGGTCGGGGGAAGTCATGGCTTTGCAGGCTTCAATGATGGCTTTGCCCGCGTCGGCTTTCTCGGCATAAAGAATCCCGCCTACGGTCATGGGCGGGAAGTGGTCTTTATCTGCCGGGTGCTTTGCTGAGGTTTCCATATCGGCCTTATAGCCTGCTATCCGTTCAGTCATCCGTTTGATTTCCTGCGGATATTCCTTCAAAATCTTATCTTCAAGAGCGTACCGCTGGCTCAAATGGCTGGCTTGCAGGATCTTCAGCTTGTTCACGTCCATTTCAAGCTGGCACTTTTCGATAATCAGTGGATTTCCCGTTGCCAACGCTTTGATTTCAGCATAACTCAAAGCCGTTTCGTCCACGTCCTCGGCAATGCGGGCGGGCGTTTTGCTGGTCATGACTTGGGCTATAAACTTCTGTTTGTTTTCCACAAGCTGATAGAGGTAGCTGTCGAACGTTCCCTCGGTAACATAACGGAATATCTCGACTTCGGCGTTTTTATTGCCCTGCCGGACAATACGCCCAAGCCGCTGTGCAAGGTCGCTCGGCCGCCAAGGGCAGTCGAGGTCATGCAAGGCAATAAGTTTATCCTGCACGTTGGTTCCCGCACCCATTTTCTGTGTGCTTCCCATCAGATTACGGATTTGACCTTTGCGCACCTTTGCAAAAAGTTCCTTTTTTTGTGCTTCAGTAGTGGCTTCGTGGATAAAAACGGTTTCATCTACGGGAACGCCTTTTGCGATTAGTTTCTTTCTGAGGTCGTCATATACATTGAGAAATTCGACAGAATGAAGTTCACCGTCTTTTTCTACCATCTCATTGTTCTTTTTTGGTGTGGATAAATCGCAGAAAATAAGCTGTGCCAACTGTTTATCTTTATTTTCTTCCCAAATACGGAATACCTTTTCGGCACAGACCGCAACTTTGCCTTCCGGGTCGTCGGGTAACATGGGATTGATAAGCCGCTGGTCAAGCGCCAGCTTCCTGCCGTCGTTCGTCACCTTGAGCATATTATCAACGGTAGGATCAACATCGCCTTTGCGTATAGCTTCGGCGCGCTCGGCCAGTTCCGCTACCATATCCTGCTGCCACTGGCTCGGTTTGATGACGATGGTGTGAAAATTCGCCTTTGGCACGGGTAGTTTGAGCATATCGGCGGTTTGAATGTCGGCAACCTGCCGAAACATAGCCATAAGCTCCGGGAGATTGTAAAACTTAGCGAATCGGGTTTTGGCGCGGTAGCCGGTTCCCTCCGGCGCAAGCTCGATGGCGGTCACCGTTTCCCCGAACGTACTCGCCCATGCGTCAAAATGCTGCAAGCCCTGACGTACCAATTCCTTGTATTGAAGATACCGCTGCATGGTATATAGCTCCACCATGCTGTTTGAGATCGGCGTACCTGTGGCAAAGACTGTGCCGCGACTGCCCGTAAGCTCATCAAGATATTGTGTTTTCATGAACAAGTCGGAGCTTTTCTGAGCTTCGGTCTGTGCGATACCGCCCACATTCCGCATTTTTGTTAGCAAAAATAAATTTTTAAAATAGTGCGCCTCGTCGATAAAAAGGCGGTCTGTACCAAGTTCTTCAAAGGTGACAACGTCATCCTTGCGGCTTTGATCGTTCAGCTTTTTCAGCTTCACCTCAAGGTTTTTCTTCATTTTTTCCATTGCCTTGATTGTATAGCGTTCGCCGTTGTTTGCCTTGATTTCAGAAATGCCCATGACAATTTCATCAATCTGCCGCTCCATCATAGCCTGCTGGCGTTCTACGCTCATGGGGATTTTTTCAAACTGCGAATGTCCGATGATAATTGCGTCGTAATCCCCGGTGGCGATCCGGGCGCAGAATTTTTTACGGTTTTTGGTTTCAAAATCCTTTTTGGTCGCTACAAGGATATTCGCGGAAGGATAAAGCTGCAAAAACTCTGACGCCCACTGCTCGGTGATATGATTCGGTACGACGATCAGGCTTTTGTTGCACAGCCCCAAACGCTTGCTTTCCATCGCGGCGGCTACCATTTCAAAGGTTTTGCCCGCGCCCACTTCGTGCGCCAATAGGGTGTTGCCGCCATATAGGATGTGGGCGATTGCGTCTATCTGGTGCTTTCTCAATATAATTTCGGGGTTCATGCCGGGGAAGGTAAGGTGTGAGCCGTCATACTCGCGGGGTCTTATGCTGTTGAATTTGTCGTTATACATCCGGCAGAGCCGTTCACGCCGGGCGGGGTCTTGCCATATCCATTCCTGAAACTTGGAACGGATAAGCTCCTGCTTGGCCTGCGCGATGGCGGTTTCTTTTTTATTCAGGACGCGCTTTTCAGTTCCGTCCGGGTCATACACCTTGTCCCAAACGCGAACATCCCGCAGATTCAGTGATTCTTCGATGATTTTATAGGCGTTGATACGCTGTGTGCCGTAGGTGTTAAAGGAATGGATATTGCTTCTGTCGTAGTTCTTTTCGGTTATATTCCATTCCCCATTATAATGGGTATAATGCACCTTTACGCGCCCACGGGCATAACTCGGTGTTTGCAAAAGTTCATACATGAACTGCTGAACAACATCCTCCGGGAGCCATGTCGCGCCCAGGCGCACCGATATTTCGGCGGCGGTCAGGTCGGGCGGCTGCGCCGCTTCAAGGGCTTTGACATTAACGGTATAATCCTCCGGGTAAAGCTCGGCACTCTTTTTCGCCCATTCCAGCTTTTCCCGGACGTTGCCGGAAAGGTATTCATCGGCGGTCAGGTATTTTTCTTGATTGTTACCGCTATATCCGTGCATAGGATTGAGGAAAATCACGCCTTCAAGCTCCTTGGCCAGCGTTTCCTCGGTCATGCTTGTAAGCTGCGCCATGAAAGGCAGATCAACCCTTGCTTTTTCGGCCAGTGATACCGCCAACGCTTCGCTTGCCGTGTCCACATGGGTAACGGGGATATGCGCCTGTATGGTGCGCTTACTAAACATATCGGCTTTGCGCTCCAGCTCGCCGTTTTCGTCGATGACTTCCAGAGAGCAAAGCAGGCAATAGGCGCTGTCCTGTGAAAACGCTATGCTGTTGCCGCGCGAATTGATAAGCCCGTATTTGCGGGTAAAGCTGTCATACAGGCGGTTCAGCTTTGCCTGTTCCGCTTGTATGGCGCTGTCAGGATAATCGCTGGTCTGATAGAAAATCAGGTTACGGACGCACTCCCGCAGTTCTATCAAGCCCTTTACACGGCTTTGCGTCGTAACAGGCAGCTCCACGGGAACCATGCGGCTGTCCTGCCGGTAGTAGATTTGTCCTTCCACAAGGGTATAGCTGAAATTACGCACATTCGGGTCAGAGGGGATGGAATGATCTTCTTCCAGTTCGTCCTCATCGTATTCGTATTCGGTGATTTCAGCGTGAATATTGGTGATAGCTTCGTCAAGCTGTGCCGGAAGGTCGCTGTCCTCAAACGGGTTACAGGCGGTTTCTTTCCCGTTGCCGTACATCCTATCGTCCCACGCCATTGTGCCGAGTATCATGTCGGGGTGTTCGGCAAAATAGCTGTTGACGGGTATGCCGTCCTCTGTTTGTCCCAAATGCACCCAATCGGGTTCAATGTCGATAATACGGTCACGTTTTTGTAAAAAGATGATGTCTGTGGTGACTTCCGTTCCGGCATTGGCTTTGAAAGCCGTGTTGGGAAGCCGTATCGCGCCGAGCAGATCCGCCCGCTGCGCAATATACTTACGGACGGCGGGGTTTTCTTTGTCCAGCGTTCCCTTTGAGGTTACAAACGCCACGATACCACCGGGGCGTACCTTGTCCAGCGTCCGGGCAAAGAAATAATCGTGGATGTGGAATTTGTATTTGTCATACCGCTTGTCGGCAACCTTATAATTCCCAAACGGCACATTGCCGATGGCAAGATCGAAAAAGCTGTCGGGCAGGTCGGTTTTTTCAAAGCCTTGTATGGCAATGCTGTTCCTTTGGTATAGCTGTTGGGCGATGCGCCCGGTCAGGCTGTCAAGCTCCACACCGAACAGCTTGCTCTCCCTCATAGATTCGGGCAGAAGGCCAAAGAAATTACCGATGCCGCAGGATGGTTCCAGCACATTACCCGTCTTGAAGCCCATGTTTTCCACAACTTTATAGATGGCTTTGATAACGGTGGGGCTGGTGTAATGGGCGTTCAGGGTGCTTGACCGCGCTGATTCGTATTCGTCAGGTGAAAGCGTAGCTTGAAGCTCAGAAAACTCATTTGTCCATGAGGTACTCTCAGGGTCGAACGCCTGCGGTAAGCCGCCCCATCCCACATACCGCGCCAATACTTCCTGTTCCTCCGGCGTGGCAAAGCGGTTTTCAAGCTCAATCGCTTGCAGGGTCTTGATCGCTTCCATATTGTTGCGGAATTTCGTCTTTGCACCGCCCACGCCTAAATCATCGTCTATAATACGGTAATTATGGCGCTCGGACATGGGAATTTCCGGGTGCGGGTCAAAGGTCTGCGTCCGGCTGCGGCGTTTGGCCTGCTCCCACGCGGGGATCAGGGTTTCTTCTTTTTCGGCTGGCTTGTAGGGAGGGAGGTCAATAACAATGCTCTTTAATCCGCCCTCTATCTCCTTGAATACGGGTTCATCAGATGTAGTCTGCTGTGTTTCTTTTTCGGCTGGTAAGTCCTGCGGCTTTTCTTCTATGGGGTCATACTGACGGATAAAGTCCAGCGGTTCGCTGCGGAATATGGGAAAACCCACGCCGTTTTCAAAGGTAACATCCCGCAGCTTGATCTCGTCGGCGTCCTCGTCTACGCTGTCAACGATAAACTGCCTGCCGTCGATTTCATACCGCTTACCGACAAGGAATTCCGGCGTTTCTTCCTCTGTGAGATAGGCGTACTCGATAAAGTCGGCAATCTCCTTGTAATCGCCTGTACCGCCTCGATTGTCGTATTCCTCCAGACCGACCTCAATCAATTCGTCGGAAACGATATACCCGCGCCAGTCCAGCGCGTCACGGATTTGGTCTTTCAGTTCCGCATCTTTGTCAATGTCCGGTTCCTGCTGCGGTTCCGTTACGCCCTCATCGGTCTTGATAAGCCCGTCATTCAAGTGGTTTTCCCGCAGCTTGCGGTCAAATTCGTCGCGGGGCATTTCCTGTGTGAATATCGGAAATTTCACGTCCCGAAGCACCACATGGGTATCGTCAAAGGAATAAATCTCGTATTCATCCGTACCGAGATACACCGAAACGCCAAGCTGAAGGTCATACTGGACAGCTTCATCAGTGGGAACGGCAGACAACTCCGGCGCTTTGGGTGCGGGAGCAGCCGTTTCTTTTTCGGCAGGTTTCATAGGAGTGAACAGCGAAAACGTGCCGTTTTGATATGCGGTCAGGTGGTCGAACGCTCTCCGCATCAATTCATAATTACGGTCAAAATCGGCGGTATTGTCGAGCATCACCGCCATTTGGCTGAGAATTTCTGCGACACGCTCCGGCTCGTCAAGCTGTGGACGAACGATTTTCACGCTGTCCCAAAAGTCCGTACCGTGAGGAAACTGACGCGGTAAATCTTCCGACTGATAGGGGTAGAAGCTGACAACCTCTCTTGCCAGTTCTTCCTTTTCATATTCAGGAATATAGTCAAGCTCACGCTGGCTCATATACCGCCCGTCCGCGATAAGCTCATCAATGCGCTTGGCAACCTTGCCCCACGGCAGGATAACCTTGTCGTAGGGCATATGATTATTTTCCCGGCTGAATGAAATACCTTTGCTGTCGTGCCATTCGGTAGTACCACTGCCACCTGTTCCGTATTCATCTTTTAAGAAATTGGATTTTTCTTTGGCGGTATGGTTTTGTAAAAAGAAAGAATAGACGCGGAATTTACTGTCCTCAATATTTGCCCCGCCGATTAAGAGCGCGTCAACCTCGTCCTGTGTTATAAAACCCGGACGCGCGGTGGAAACCGATTCGTCGGCGGTAAACACAAGAGATTCGCGCTGTAAGTCTTTAAGCCCGCGCAGAGCGTCCGGTACATGCCAATGGAGATAATTTATCCACTTAAAATCATCTGATAATGCACCTGACCGCGCAATCTGCCAATCGCCGTCCAACTT
The DNA here is from genome assembly GCA_003250865.1 of Alphaproteobacteria bacterium. Lineage (GTDB taxonomy): Bacteria > Pseudomonadota > Alphaproteobacteria > Micavibrionales > SZUA-601 > SZUA-601. The sequence continues at coordinate 33,186 of QKJH01000181.1, forward strand.
ATTGATAACGAGCTGGAGAGTTTCGGGATTGCATAGATGTTCTGCTATTACAGGGACACATTGATGGAAATTGGAACCGTTTACTGTCCATTCCTGCGGCAGTTTTCCCACGCCGTCCCGGTAGATGAAATACAGTTTTGAGGTCAATTCCGATAACACAAGGCCGTCTGCCTTGTCGATTTCTTTTTGCGGGGCATATCGGCCCATGTCCAGCAGTTCGCGGATTCGCCTTGCCGCCTGTTCCCATGTAACAACGGAAGCGTCTGCGACGTTCAGCGCGGTGTCGCCTACGGCAACATGGATTCCGCTCTCGTTAAACCAAGCCGCTACATGATTCCCGCCGAAAAGAAAGCCCTTGCCGCCGCTGCCGTACTCCTGTTTGAGAAAATCAGCATTATCGGCTGTTGTATGGTCTTTTTTGAAATAGTAAACAATACGGTGGATGCTATTTTCCTTGTTGCCGCCGCTGGTCAAAACTTCGTCAATGATTTGCTGAGAAAAAGAAAAAGCGGAGGATTTGGCTTTCGCCGTTTCCTCCGCTTCACCCATAAGGGTAAGCTGTTGGTATTCTGTTGGCAGGGGTTTTATGCGAATATCAGGTCGTTCAGTATCGTTTCCTCCGCCGCCTGCCGGATGTTGTTCATCAACCCCACCCACTGCATTTGATTCTCGGCTTTCATCTGCTCCGTAACGCCCTGTGCCGCCGCCATCTGTGCGGTCAGCAGTTCCATCCTCTCGTTGGCCGTCTGCTCGGTCTCCATCAGGTGTTGGTTGAGGGTGCAACTCGTCAGCAGATTGGTGAACAGAATCCTGCGGTGCTGTTTCAGATATTTCTTTCGGAGCAATGCGTACTTGCCAAGGGTTACGGGCGGTTCCTCCGGTACTGTCAGGTTGGGTACGCGATAGTTGCTCTCCATCCGATATGTCAGTTCCATATTCAAAACTCCTCTCATGTTGCTCTTTATTTGTATCATCATTATGGGGTATTTTCTCTTTGGATGCAAATGTGCGATTTATATTTCTTTCTTGTTTTTGCAAAGTTATCACGGTAGCCGCAATTTCACGCAGACAGGTTTCCGCAATGTCGCTGGTCGCTATACCGAGAGCATTGACGGTCTGCCGGGTATTAAATTCCGCAATGCTTTGAAAGTCCTCAAAATTAAAATAGCTTTCACCGTCGATACCGCAGCGGATCAGAAGCATATACGCTACGCTGTTTTGAAGTGCGGTACGGTAAGCCACTTCCACGTTGAAGTCGTCCAGTTCTTCCAAAAAGCTGTCCTCACGGCAGTACTTGAGTTCATTCAGATAATCTGTGAGGTTATCGTCCACGGCGTTTTTTGCCGCAGAAATAAGGGCGGCGGCCAATGTGGACGTGTCCTCAAGCTCGCCAAAGGAATTTTCCAAATGCTCAATGACTTCGGCATCATACCGTGCGTTCATCTGCCAAATTGGTACAGGTCGGGCGTTACGGCTCTCATGGGTGTCTGAAATATCAAAATAATGCTTCAGACGGGAATTGCCGTTATGCTCATCATCAAAGACGGCAATCCCTGTCGCGCCTTTGTTTACCCATCGGCCAAACTGCTTGTTCCATTTTTCAATTTCAAGGACAGCCGTTGCGTCCGGGCGTTGGGTGTAAATCAGGATTTGCTCGTCAAAGCGGCATTTGTAGTTGCGGCAGGCAGAGCGCATGAACCTCATCCACTCGGTCGGTGTGTTTGTCACCCGCCCAAGGGTGGATTCATATGCGTCTGTGATTAGCTGGTATTTTGTCATGGAGATACCTCCTTTCAGCGTTCATAATCTCTGTGCTTTTTATAAAAGCACGGATCGGTTCCGTGTAATTCTCCCGTATATTCAAACAGGTTGTATGCGGGGATATATATTTTTCCGTTTTCCTCACACTTGAAAAGGTCGCAATCCCTGATCGGTGAGGCGGTGTAAAAATCTTCATACGAGAAATTTTTATCATTCATAATCGGCGCATTGTAATCTACGCCCATTGCCATATTTTCAAAACTTGCAGCCTTTCCCGTTAGCTTCATAAACGGCGTGAAATGATAGCCGCCGTATTCAAATGTTAGAGCATTTATTTTAATCCTCTCCTTTCAGCGTTCCGGTTCCTTCTTTTTCGGCTGGTTCGGGTTTCGGAGAGTGCCGTCCGCTTCATAATTCCACGGTTTTGCGCCGGGAACAGTCCAACCGAACATACTCCCGGTACGCATAGCTTCCTCCTGCGCCTTTGTTATTTCCAATCTTTCATTGATGAGGTCGGCGGTTCTGCGGTTCGTCTGTCGGCCATTGGTTGTATAATCACAGCGATAATAGCCCGATTCGCCGCGTTTAATGATAATGACCTCCCCCCGGTATCCGGCAATGTGCTGTAACAAAATTCCGGCAGTTCATGCTGTCCGGCCAGTTCGGGCAAGAGATAACGATTATCAAAGCAGAAGATATACAGGTCATAATCGCCTTCATGAGGTGTACAGCGAACATAATAGCTGTAAGCGTCAGTCTGAATTTTGAATCCGGCCTTTGTGTCATGCCAGCCTCCGTTTATATGCTGTTCGGGATGGGCGTAGCAGTATCTGCGCATATCAGCACGGCTTTTTAATACGGGGTTTTCGATATTCTCCCGAAGATAATTTACCATACCATCAAACTCCGCTTTGAACGCTTCACTTTTTAAATGCTTCTGATTGTCAAACCATGTGGTATAGAACAGGCTTCCGGTATCGAAATCTCCACGCAAATGCCCGATTGCGCCGAACCGCGCAGGGTCGTCATCCAGCGCGAAAAACAATTTGTGTTCCTCAGACTGTACGGGTAATAATTCATATTTTTCATTCATCTGCGTAAACCTCCTATCGTTCATAATCTCTGCGTTTTGGCTTTTCAGGTTTGAAAGGCAGACTGTCTTTCTCCTTGTTTACCCGTCGATACAAATCCCTCATGGCATCCACGCGGCGGTCATAATAATGCCCCCAATCGAAACGCTTGCTGTTTTTATACCCCTGCCATGTGACAAAAGGTTGGACGGCACGAGGATTCTCAGCCAATATAAATATCTTTTCATCAACCGGAATCCGAACGGTAGTGGTATAGCCGGATACGGTATCTCTATGTGAGACGGGAAGCGTCTCAGGTTCAAAAAAGGATTGCACCGGGACAAAGCCAAAGCTGTCCACATAATATGCCGTAACAGCGTTGTCCTTCAATAGAACCACCACATCACTCACGGATAACGACCGCATTTTTTGCCCAAACGGTCGGTCATCCGAGTTGTGCCACGCGAACAGCCCATCCAAAGACTGACCCCGAGAGAGCATGGCGGCATATACACGCGTATAATCCAGCGGATTGAATGCTATTTTCGCTTCCTCAAAGGAGCGAAAAGCATAATCGGTATTTCGGATGTCCCGAATTTGATAAATCTCATACATCCCTATATCTTCAGGACGCCTATCGCTTGGGGTGAACACCGCGCTTTTTTCGGCCTGCTCCTGCGCAAAAGCTCCAGCTTCATAGATACAGCCCCCGATATTTGTTTCAACTGCGCTCACATACTTGCAGGTGAGCGTCGTTTTTTGCCCGATAAAGGAAATGACTTCAATACAGGTATTATCGGGCATACGAAACAACTCCCGACGATTTGTATCTGTAAAAACAATCTGTTTGTCCATTCGTTATCTCTCCTTATCCCTGTATTTTTCCGCGCCCGATTTTTCTGCTTGAATTGCGGCCGATTTTTCTTTTGCCCACGGGGGCAAGCACTCTGCCCGAACCTCACCCAATACCTCATAACGTTCAAACCGGGTGCGCTTACCGTCATGCAGGTGATTACAGAAAACAGCGTTTCCGTGCGGGTTAGCTCTCGCGCCGTTACCTCCTGTGACAAGCACAAGCTGGACATCGCCACGGCAGTATTCCGGGCGAAAGACAGCCGCTTTAATGGCAACAATTTTCCCTTCTATGCTTTGGCTGTAATCATTCGGGTAACAATGCTCTGCGGTAAATAATTCATGGGGCATTTTGCTTTGACTTATCTCATTACGCATCATTTCAATTTGCTTGCTCACCCGTTCGGTAAACTCCTGCATCGCTTCCAGAAAATCGTCGCTCACCATACAGTCGGAATATTGTCCAATCAAATCGTTGCAGGTGTAATTGCCAACAAAATAACACATCCCGTTTTCCGCTTTTTCATCCACGGCAAACAGGATTTCCTTATCACCCACATGAATACCGTGCTTCACTTCATAAGCTGTATCGCTCACCATGCGGATTTGCTCTTTGGCTTCCAGCTTTTCTTCTATTTCGCGCAAGCCTTCTAACAGCGGCTTGACCTCCGCAACATAAATCTCATGATCGTCGAAGGTATCGGATATTTCCTCAATATCCTTGATGGTTTCCCGTACTAACGGGAGATCGGATAAATAGTCCTCAATCTCGGCAATAGGAGTCTGCGAATCATCGTTTTCATAATGGCCGTTTTTGTCATTATCCTTTAGAAATTCATATATTTGTTTGGCAAATGCCTTTTTATCCATAAAAACTCTCTCCTTTTTAATTTCTCATTTCAAAATATACTTGTTAGGCGCACGGCCTCCGTAATCGTCGTATTGTGCGACAACCTCGATATAACCCGCGTCACGGAGCCTGCGCAGATTGCGGCTGACGGTGGATTTCGCAATCCGCAGGGATTCGCTGATCCGGCGCTGTGGAATGGTCACGACATTGTTTTCGTCTGTAATATCCATCAGGATAAGGTAAAGCAGCTTGCCGGATATGGATGTGTCCACCTCTCCGAAGGGCTTGTACTTTGCCATTTTATTCATTAAATAAACCTCCTTGTTCATGTAAGAAAGGGCGGCTTTTAGAAAGTCGCCCCTCGTCTGTGATTCTGATTTATCGTCCTATATAATGATCGTCGTATGCCGAACCGTTGATATTGATGGCGTTGGAATTGATTCGCGCCGACAACATTCCTGCTGGTGTCCAGTAATCATATAAATAGCAGGATACGGTATAATTCCCGTTCGGGAACCAAAGCGGAGTGTAATGAAGCCTTCTTCCGTCCGCATACGGATTTATCTGAAATTGAAATGTTCCCGATATAGATTGCAAGGTACGGTATTTGCCTGTTACCGCCTGATATGAAAACTCAGGGAAAGTGGCATAAGCACGTTGAATCGCCGTATATCCCGCGCTTCCGGGATAAACTGCACCGCTTACCGAAGTCATTGAGGGATAAAGCGAAAGCGTGTACCCATATCCCGATTTCATGTGCCACTGCCCGCCTGCGTATTGTGCGGATGGAGAGTTGCTATCAGGCGTTATTGTCGGTGTTGAGGCGGTGGATATTCTAATACCGTAGGTTGTTCTGACAAACGTACCACCTGAATAGCTCCATTCGCTCCATGTGGCGGTATCAGCATAAACGGTGGGCGATGAGCTTACCGTCCACCCGGCAGGCTTATTTGCTTCGTACTGCGTGTTTGGCGTTTGCGACGTAGCGTCTGAATAAATATATTGAGAAGTATAGAAATAATTGTTACCTGTGTTGCCATCGTAGATATTTGAAGATACAGACGCATTCAGATAAACATATCTGCCCGACGCATCAGGAGGGATATACCATTTAAAATAGACAAGATTGCTGTCATATGCGGGAATGACGGTTCCTTTGGCTGTATTCACAAGATAAACCAACGATCCGCTGGGATTGTAATAATAGGCGTAAAACCAAACAGTGGCATTGTTGCCCGGTATCAGATTTCGTCCACTGTAATTGTTAATTCTATAGCTTGTGATGACTTCCGTTCCTGCACGATAATTACTATTTGGTGCAATGATGGAAATGCCCGCATCTACCTGACTGTTGACTGTTATAGTTGTGGAAGCTGTTTGATTATTTGTGGTGTTTGCTTCGGAAGCTCGGTCATTCCAGTTTATCCGTGCATAAATGATTTTTGTCCCCGTACCACTTCCGACATTCAGATTGAAGGTATGATAACCTATGCCGTATGCTGAAAAATTAACATATTGAGTAGCCACCACCTGACCGTTGTAAACAAGCTCAACAGGGATATTGTAATAGGCTTTTAAAAGGTTCCAGTTATCGGTACGACATGTGACGGTTACGGTTTGGCTTTCATAAACAGATGTTGACGATACCGACAGATCGCTAATGGAAAAATCCCGGTATTCTTTGACCGGAAAGGTTGTTGTTCTCTCATTATCATATGGGTCGGTTTCAGAATCCTTGGCAGCAAAGTTGATGCGGGTTTTCAGCACACGGTCATTTGTTCCCCAGCCGATATTTTTCGTGTAAGTTCGTGTAATAGTTTGATAACCGCCCGAAAAGTTAATATAGTCGGTATAAAAAAGCACATTGTCCAGATACAATTCGCACTTCACGTTGTTTTGAGCAATGTTCCGGTAATTTGTCCAATTTACCTCGAATGTGCAATTGGTATTTTCCGTAAGCTTTGCTGTACCGTATGATGTTACTTGTTCACCGCTGATATTATACGCCGTCAGCCCCCATGTCCCAAAATCCCGCAACAAATGGATATTAACTGTTTTGGTACGGACATTATCTGAGTAGGTTGTTTCTGAGAAAGAATGTGAACCACTTGTACCGCCGTTTATTGCTGCCGTCAGAGTTTTGCTACCTTCAGAATAACCATTGACCGTGTAAGTTACCCAATAACCTGAATATAGATCTGTATTCATCGACAGGTTATAATCAATGCTGCTGCCGCCCGACAGCGTGAGATTGGTCGGGATTGTCTGTGTTCCTTTTCCGTTATGATCGTTGGAATATAACACTCTGACCGTACCGCTTTCGGTGATGGTAGAATCCGCCTGTATTTCAGAAACCTTAAAATTCGTGGGATTTTGCCGGACGATGGTACGCTTGTAATATTCTCTGATAGCGGGAGTACCAGAGGAACTGAATTCGCACAACATGGCTGCATTCTGCCAGTCTGACGCATAATAGGGCGCTGAATAATTCCGCACCGTGTCAGCCGTAAAGGTACTTGGATTTAATGGGTAAGTTGCTGTTTTGCAGTTGTTCATCCTTGTGGCATAGTAACTCCAACAATAAGATTTCTGACTCCAATTCCAAAACTTGACCGGAAAAGTTTTTATCTGTGATGTCCAGTTTGAAGCATACACTTCCTTGCTCGGTGTTTCTACATTGCTTGAATCATTGATCTTAGCCTGTACCCAGCCTGTTTTACCTGCCTTTACACATTTATAATCATTATAGCTACTGGAATAGCCGCCGCCTTTTTGCCATAAGGTAAAGACCGTGTTAAGAGTCATCGTTCCGTTATAATTGTAAAAGTAGTTTTCAGCAAGCGTTTTTCCGCTCGATCCGTGTTCTGTGTTAAACTCCGCGATGATGGTCGAATAGCGGAATTGATGATAATCCATGCCGCCCTCCAGAAACACCGTTTTTGAGGTAGAACCGGAAGAAATATTGATAAGATAGCCAAAAGCGTGTATTGCATATCCGGCGCTTCCATCATAGGACGGCATGGTGGTAGTCAATACGATTTTCTGCTGAACATCGTCCGCGCGAAATTCTGGCGTTGCCGCGCTTGCCGTAGCCGAACAAAAAATGACGCCGACTGTTGTCAGCGCCATTGTAAAAAGAATTTTTAATATTTTATTTTTCACTTTTATTTCCTCCTATGCCTTTTTCCAATCGCACAAGAAGTTGAAGCAATTTTCACTGAATAACAGGACATTAAAATCGTTGCACTTGCCAAAGCCATAGCGATCCTCCCCGGTGGAGGGGTAAACGGCTACCTCGACATCCCGATAATATTTGATTCCGTTTTGCAGCTCATACGCGGATGCTCCGCTCTCAAAGGTTACATATACCCGCGCCCGGATAAGCTGAACGCCGTTGTTATACATCAGGTTTCCGTCAGTAACCACACTGGCGGTTGAAATAATTTTATTATTTATGGCAAATTGCATATATTCGCAAATATCCATGTGTGCGGATTCTCCTGTCCAAAACACAAGATCGGTCAAATATTTATCCCTGTCATTAGGATTAACACTTTGAATTTTACGGTAATCAATCGAATAATACTGCGTCAGACCGCCGATGGCTGCATTGGCGGCTTTATCCCATGTGTTATAACCGCGCCACTTCATCTGTGCGCCAGTGATGATGTCCCCGCCCTCCATTATGGTATAATCATAATTATATAGCTCTTGCGGAACATTGCTGTTGACGGATACCCAATCAGTTGCCTTTGGCTTGTTTCCGCTTGCCCCGGCAGGTTCATCACCGCGCGGAACGGGGTCTACGCCGACCACACCGCCGGGTGGATTTGAGGGCGTTTTATCGGGATTATTTCCTTTACTGTCGCCCGTACCGACCGAAACATCGTTATCGGTCTTGGACGGCGTTTTGGTTTCGGTTTTAACATCCCCTTGTGCCGTAGGTGAATTAGGATCGTTTGTGGAACTGGGCGTTTTGTCCTCACCTACCTCTACGGAGATGTCTGCTCCGGTTTCCCCGGAATTAATGTCCGTCCCGGACTGTTCTGTTTCGGCGGGTGACGGAAACTGAACATTTATATCCGAGGTCGTTCCGGGTGTTCCCTTCTGCTGGTCGGTTGGTACGGAAGGCTTATCGGCTGTCATCATTATGCCTGTGACAACAAGCATAATGACCAACACAGCAGAGGTGACGGCAATAACAATTTTGTTTTTAGACAGCTTTTTCATGGCCTTAATTTCCTCCTTTATATTATTTTAAGTTGTAATACGCGGTGACCTTTTGCGAAATGTTCAGGTCAAACAATCGGTGTCCCGCAAAAGTTATGGGGACAATCACATTGTAAGTTGCCCTGAGCTTTAAGGTGTTTTCATACTCAAAGTCAACATTTGGACAGGTCATTTTATAAATCACATTCCCGTCTGAGTCTTTATGATACATCATGTTTCGTTCAATTCCTAACGTGTAAAAGGATAAAAGCGAAGTAACATAGAGGTTTTCATCAATGTTCTCGGTAAAGTCGGTTCCTTTTTTAATGGAATCGTAAATCGTAATGGCGTTTTTGGTCACGAAGCCATCCAGCACAATCTGGGTGTTTTCCCTTGCGCTTTGAATCATCGTCATGGTATTTGCATAAAACAGAACAACCGAAAGGATCATGGCGATTACCAGCGTAATAATGCAGGGCGTTATATAGCCGCTGCCGCGTTTGTTTAATATTTTCTTATTCATCCCTCCACCTACTTCCAATACTTTTCGGATATACCACTGTAAGCTGCCGTCAGCGTTATTGGAATTTTAAATGCCCCTAAACCTCTGACATAAGTGGAATAGGTCAATGTGATTTTCAAACTGTCACCAAGCTGTACCCGCTGGTATGTGGCGTTGTAATAGCTGGCCGTCCATGAATAAGAGGGGTATAGCCCCGTTTCACCCGCAAGCTCGTAATATCGCGTGCTGGTTTCACCCGTGGTGCTCCCGCTTGCGGTTGCAGCTTCAACCATTTCCTTTGCAAAGTAGTCCAAATCCTGTTTTATTGTGAGAAAAGAAAAGACATTCAGAGCCAAAACAATGACCATCATAGAAACCATGACGCCTACTACGGTGTCAATATATCCCTCACCGTTTTTGCGTTTTAATATTTTCATACCGCCACCTCCGTCAACTGAACAGAACGCCAATGGAACTCATGATTTCCGTGATAATTACCACTGCATATACAAGCATAAAGCAGAACAGCAGGCAGAAGGATAACCGTTTGACCTTTCCCGGCACTTTTTGCGCTCTCATTCTGAGCAGTTGCCTTTGTATGTCTGCGAATTTCACCGAAAGCGACGCCCAATAAACGGCTGTATCATCGCCTCGGAGAACGCCGATCAGCCCCCGGCATACGTCGCTCATCATGGATGAACCGACGCGGGATTCTAACCTCGTCAAAGCGGCTTCGTAATTGCCGCTTCTCATATCGGCAACCGTAATATCCAATTCGTGTTTTAATTCTGATCCTGCATTTTCCCGGTAGGTTTCAAGAATATATAACACATCGCGGTTGTGTTTGATTGTTTTATCAATCGCAAAGACTAAACGCGGCAACTCGTATTCAATGGCCTCTCTCTTTGCCCGGATGCGCATACTCACGCCCCGGTATTCTCTTTGATACATATAGATTGTCAGAACCAGCACGATGGGCGTAAACAACGGAAAAATAAAAAACACCGGCACTATAAAAATGCCGATGATCGCCGCTTTGATGATTGCGTTCGCCATGTGCCGTTCGGGGGAGATATTCATTCTGGCTGTCTGCAAGTCAGATTCAAGCTGTAACCGTCTGTATTCATTTAATCGGAGCTTCGACGAAATCCAGCTTGCTAAGTCTTTCAGCCATATTTCAAAACCGCTTATTTTCCGGCTCTGCATTTTGGATAACCCGGCAGCGGCTTTCGATGCTCTATAAAAGGGAATGCGAAAACAGTCTGCCAATATAAAAAACAAGCCAATCCCTGATAGAGCGCCAACAATACCATGAAGCATTAGACCACCTCCTTAACGCTTGTATTCAATGGGCTTCGTATATTTTTTCATAAACAAATCCGTTATCAAAATGACCGTTCCGCAGATGCCGAGTATGAGTTTTCCGGGGAAGCTGAATAATAAGGTATCAAACCAATCCCGGTTGAGCATATACAACAAAGGAATATTCATCACGACCAAAAGAATCATCATCCAGTATTCATTTTTAGCGGCAGACAGCATTGTTTTCAATTCGCTGTTTACAATACGTACGTCGGTCAATTTGCCCACGACCGAAAGAAGCGTATCCTTTAAGGTTCTATCGTCCTGGCATTGCAGGAGTGTGTCAACCCATTCCCTAAAAATGTCATTATCAATTTTATTTTTTAGGTTGTTCAACGCGCGCTTCACATCGGAAGAAACGGCGGCTGTTTCGCCTAAAAATCCTCTGAATATCTCCCGGATCGGCGGCTTGATATAGATAATGTTTTCACTGACAGCCGCGATAATATCGTCACTTCTTATATATGATGTGCTGATGATACTAAGCGAAGTTTCCAATTCTTCTTTGATATGCTTATCATAATAGGTCAGGGCGCTTTGTACATAAAAGAACGGGATGAGTGCCATTACCACTGAAAGGACGGGAAATAGAAAGAGATT